>JBNMJP010000051.1:0-11171 GCA_050873905.1 Jutongia sp.
GTTCAGATCAATATAGATCCTTGCTCCGTATTCCCCGGAAGGATCTCCGATCCGGAACTTAAACTCCAGTTCAGACCCCGGAAGTGTCTGTTTTGCAGATACAGAAGAGTTAATCTCCTCCCCATCATCATCCAATCCCGGATCTGCATCATACCATCTCAAAGGAGTCGATGTAATCTCACTGTAAAGTCCTGCATACTTCTTATATAATGCCGTAAACTCCTTATAAACTTTTGATGTCATTCCGGTTTTTGCTCTTGTCGGAAGTGTATATCCTTTATTCATATACTTCAGACAGTTCTTACTCAAAAATTTGGTACTCAAATTCGACAAAGCACATACATTATTCTTTTTAAATTTAACTGCGCCAGCCCCTTCTACACTATCATCCGGCTTTAATGCTTTCAAAAGTGCATGCATATTGGAAGAAGGATCTACCATTTTCAGATAAACATCATCGTACGCACTATTTTTGTTACCATTGCTATTCTTCTTAAAGGTTGCAAGGGTATCTGCAAGAACTAATGCATTGCCGCCCTTTGCGTATGAAAGAAGCTGCTCCTTCTTCACCTTGGATATATCATCACCGGAAGAACGAAGCTTTCCGTCTCCGTCCGCCTGATCTCCAACATGAAGATATACATAACCATTCAGGGAACTATCATTATATACTGTCTTGGCCGAATCCCCGTCTTTCTTGGTATTAAACTTGCCAATGGTATCTCCGACATAGATCAGATCATAGTAACCATTGATGTCTTTCTTGAGACCGTTAAACTCTGCTGTCGTCATATGATCTACTTCGATCTTACCTTTAAAACTTGATGCCGGCAGATAAGCTCCGGTAAGGTACTTTTCAGACATGATATAATCAGCACAAGGCTCAATCTCCAGCACATGCATGGTATTCTTGTCTCTTGTTCCCACATCATCATCATCACTGCCGTGTCTCTTATACTGAAGCAGATAATGTACCATCTGGGCAGGATTCAGGGAATCTACATCCTCCCCATACTCATCTTTCCACCAGTCAAAGGCATCCTTGGTAGTTTCACTCTTCCCAATGGATTCGTTATTATATCCCTGAGACAATGTCGTACCACCATTGTAAAAGAAGGTCGCTCCATGCAGACTCGGACGAACACCATAAAACAGATCGGAATGATTGATCTTATATCTGTCCCGGAGTTCATCGGACACTGTCCATGCATTTTTATCACAAAGAGGAAGAAATGTATCCGGATTCCAATATTCCTTGGCATCCTCTGATGTTACCTGCGAACTGCAATAGGAAGTATTCTTATCCTTATCTTCTGTGATCACACTTCCCCCTGCATCCCGCTCTGTCTTGAAAAAGTAATTATAAAAGTTATCCTGATCCATCAGGAAATTCATAACAAGGAATTTGTATAAACCACTGTTTGCGCCTTTCCCACCGGCAGACCCCATCGTACTTTCCTGTCCAAATACAGTTCCGCCCGCTTCCATCGTGGTATAATCCAAGTGCTGGTTCGTGATCTGCTTCATCTTTTTGCCCTGATGCTCCTCAGACATATCATTCATGTGATCCATAAATTTTACATCACAGAGAAGAGGCGCAAATCCGTAAGTCTTACTGCCATCATAATCTTCCAGCTGATTAATTTTAAAGAACAGCTTTTTCGCAATATTCCATCCAAAGTCCTGATCTCCGCAAAATTCTATTTTCATATCATCCTGCTTGGTGATGGATGGTTCTTTCTCTTTATAATAAGAATTGTCATTCCTCACTCGGACTTCGATGCCTTTTTCATTTCGCTTGGTTGCCCACCATGTTGAATATGCATTAACCGACTGGCTCTCATGAATATAGATCAGATCCGCATAATCGATCCATTCCGGATTCTGTGCCAATTCCTGAGGCTCCACCGTTTTTACTGCAATTTTCATCTTTCGGATCGCACTTTCGGACTTGTCATCAAGATCCAGTGACGTACGGATGAAATCATTTAAATTCACCGCATGCCCCTTGATCCAGCTCAGATCACCTACACTATCCCAGATCTCTCCACCGACATTTCCATTACCATCCTTAAATCCCCAATAGTTGGTATCTTTTCTCGTGGTATATTCTCTCTCACCAAGCTGATATGTAATTCCAATTCCTGTTACACTTGGATCCTCAGCCACTGCTTTATTCTGCTGTTTTGCATAAGCATCAAACTTATCCTGAGTCAGGGTATATGCACCATGTTCCGCATAATATAACGTGGACCAGTTGAAATTTCCCTTCCCTTCTTCTACTTTTTTAAATACCGGACGATAACCGGGAACCTTTTGTCCCTTGTCATTCTTTGCCTTGATCAGACCGGATTCGTCCTTCACATACCCATCAATGACAAAATTACCGGTTCCATCGGCAACCCTCTCATAATATCCATGGGTTTCTATTTCTTTATTCTTTTCGTTTGTCCATCCCTCATCGCTTACCCATTGTGTATAAGTGAGGTCTTCTCCATTCTCATAAGACCGGAGATCCCGCTGGTACTCATCGTCAAAAACAGCGGTAGCAACCGTACGTGTAAAGTCGTTACTTGCACTATATGCCGAAGTGGAACTACTTCCAAGACCGGAAAAATCCAACGGCTCACAGCCATCGATCAAATAACCAACCTCTGCCTGACCATAATATGGTACAATCTCCAGGATCAAAAATGGATTATCCTTATCCCCGGCCTCCTGACCCGGATTCACTTTGCCGCTGTCACACATCGCATTATAGTCTGCTAAGGTATTCACCACAGACTTATTCGGCTTACTGTCTGCATGTACTGCAAACTTATGATAGCCGAAATATCCACCGAATACCAGCAGGCATACCAGAATCAATGCCGCAGCACGCTTTCCCTTCGATAAATTTCTTAACCTTCTTTTCATAGATACAGCCTCCATTTCTACGGTCCCCTCACCGCATCTCGCTTTTATCTCCTATCGCTTTAACGACCAAGGGCAGTCTACCCTATTTAAGGATAGACTACCATTCCATTTCGTACCTTTGTTGTCTCGTCAACCTTGTAAGTCCTGTTTGATGATTTCATTTGAAAGGAAACCCTGACATTGTTTCCCTTTACCTCTACATCAAAATCATTAATATAGTCGGCAAATAACTCATCCTCTGAATAGCTTATTGCTCCACTGCTGACAACATTCCAGATATCACTGTTGCTTTCCTGCATATATAATTTCCTGCTTGCACTGTCATATTTGATCAGTTTCATATCCTTCAAGGTCTTACTAGTCTGGTACTTTGGCTTTCCAACTTCACCGGATGCCATTGGCAATGCCGTTTTGCTGAGCTCTACCTGATTCAGTATCAGTACTTTCTTTGCAGGATCGTAGCAGACGTTGTTCGCTTCCATGATCATCGTACTCATCTGTGACATTAAAGTCTGAGACTCCATCTGAAGGTCCAATTCCGCTTTCGTACTGGAATAACTACGGCTTCCTGACTGCATCAGAAGTGTGATTGCACCACCTACGATTGCCAGGATTGCCATTGATATGATCAACTCCACGAGGGTATAACCTCTATTATCTTTCCATTTCAGAACAACCACCTCCTATCATCCTTTCTTTACAAAATGCTTACCGGTTGCCTTTACCATCTGAATTGTGAAGGTTTCCTTACCGGACATCTCGATCAGACTGTAAAATGGCATTTCGGATTTTGTTTTTCCCGCATCCACACTGCCTTCATTGCTGTATGTAAATGCTCCCGTTCCCTTGGAATATCCTATCTTAAGCATATTACTGTCATCAAGACTGATCGTTGCCGGTCCACCGCTTGGAGAACCGCCGGCCGCATCTTTTTTCCCTGTGATACTTACCGAACTGTCACAAATCTTTGTCTGGTCTATATTTCCTGCCGCAAGGGCACTGTCCAGCTCACTGCGCGTTTTATACTCCGCCTTCTGGGTGCTTACCGTAGAAGAAAACACCCCTTCATCCGTGCGGTATACATAGAGATATGTCTCTCCCTTCTGTGTCATTGTTGCAGTCTGAATATTGGAAATTTCATTATTCAGCTTTGCGGAAGCCTTTTTGGTCTTACCCGCATTCATATAAGACCATGCCCCTATGATCGCAGAAGCAAAAATTGCCATAATCGCCATTGTAATGATCAGCTCGATCAGCGAAAAACCCTGCTTATCATGTTTGATATCCATTCTCCTTCACCTCCCCGGCTTAATCATTCTTCTTCCAGTTCTCATATGTTACATTATTTGTATCGGCACTTGTACCATCATTTCCAATCATTGCATCCACAGATTTTCTAAAATATTTACTCATCGCATTATAGAATTTCGGAGAAGCATCCGCTTTATCCTTTTCAAAGAGCTTTTCTATTGCCTCCGCATCCGAAATCACTTTATTTCCTGCCACGGTACGCAGATTTACATCATCCCCGGCAATGATCAGTCCATGGAAATCCGTTCCACCCTTCACTGTAACCGTTTTTGTTGTCAGTATAAAAATACCGTCTTTCGTTGCATCATAACTCGGAAATGTACTGCTGTCCCATGTTACATCATTATTCGAAATGATATAATAACAATTTCCTGTCTTTCCATTATCCCGCACAATAGGATAAGAGCCTTTTGCTTCGCTTATCTTATCACGGTCAACCAGCCGGTCAAAGAGATTGGTTCTTTCATTTTTATCTGCTTTCCAGCCACTCTTTGTGAGCTTTGTTCCAGCCGGTTTTGCCGGATCATTGTCATCATACAATCTCCACTGACTACTGTTCTTTGCCTCTTCATAATCGTCCACTAAAGCTAACTGCTTTGACATATAAATCTTGCTGTTATCTTTTGCAAACTTGATAAAAGAAGCGGAAGGATTCTGAGATGAATTCTCCAGTTTCAGTTTCATCTTTGTCTTCCCCTGACCATCCGACTCATCCGTATTATACATAATATTACCGGCTGATAAGATATAATCTCTTGTTCCTGCACTTGGCAGTTTAATACCAACCGCATCTACGTATGACTTGTTTACTGCATCATAGATGGTCTGTCTGGAACTATTATTATAATATAGATCAAAGAACTTACTTGCTGTCTTTGAATCGGCAAAATTCAGATAAAAGTAATAAATTCCACCGTAAATCGATTTGTCATTACGGGTATACAGCATTAATGGTGTTACATTATCAAGCTTTTTGCTGGTCAGATACTCCTCCAGATCAAGTTTTTTGGAACCATCTGCATTTTTCTTTACATCCAGATAATTTTCATATGCCTGATAATCAAACAGGAAACATTTCTCTTCCCCGTCAATCTTTGTATTGAAGAAATAACATTTTACAACTCCGTCTTTATCGTCACGATGAAAACTTCCGAAACCGACTCCACCTGCCGGGATATTTAAGTCACTTGTATCTGCCGGAAGCTGATCCACCTGCTTTACAAAACCATTAGTCAGACTTTCTGCCGTATCCGACTTCATTGCTGCCACAAGATACGTCAGCTGACCACTCTTTACTGCAAGAGATTCACCCAGTTCTATATCCGGATTCACCAATGCATTATCGGAGGAATCCAACTCATCTTTATTGGTCTTTTTGGAGATAAAAGTACGACCGGCAAGAACCAGTTCTTTAAGATTATCCATTCTCAACTGTTCATCATATCCATTCAGAGAGATGGAACTGCTATAGGATGCCGTTTTGGATAATTTAACCGGTGTAAATCCTGTCCCCGAACCGGAGGCCGGTGCCTCTGATGCCACAGCCGAATAATCATCGGTAAAGTTATATCCATAGTATTTTCCAGAAAATGTAACCTGATCATTATCACCACCGATTTCTGTATCATCAGCAACAAAAGCAGATGCATTGATCGTCAGATGATTTCCTACGGTTCCCTTGGTAATAATATTTTCAACCCAGAGTTCTGCATTTTTTTCGCTTGAGCTGCTCTTTCCAATGTTCAGAGTTCCCACATCCGAAACATAAACATCTCCACGAGTAATAATCTGTTCTGCATTGATCTTAAGGGTTGCACCGGATACCAGAATACCTGCTTCCTTCGTATCGTCTACTGATTTTGCACGATTTACCGTACCTGCATAAACATTACCATTCACTTCTGCTGTGATGCCACTTCCGGCATTCACCTGAACCTGGTCGTCTGCCAGAATAGCATATCCTAAATATTCCGAATGTGCCTCGGTACTTACGGATGGCACCTCAATACGAATATCTGTTTCCAAAGTGGTTTCATAATCCGTCTGGGTATTATGGGCTTTGATCACTTTCACGCCTTTCAATACCAAGGCATCTCCGTCCAACACCATTCTACCATGTCCCTCTACACCATCTGCACCATCATGTGCTGTTTTCTCCACATAATTAGCCTCATCTGATGATTTCAGATAGGATTTTAACACACTATCCAGATAATAATAGTCCGTCTTATTTGCCACATAACCTGTTGTAGTTCCCTGCAGCTGTTTGATCATACGATCCAGAAAATCCTGTGCATACTTATCGTTCATAGAATCCCCTGCCGATGTCAGGGATACATTATACTCTCCCAATGCCTGCTCATAAGCCTTAGCAGATGCCTCAGAAGATTCATTCTGTATTCCGGCCGCAATGGCGTCCAAAATAGAATCCGTTTCGTAAAAATTTTCCTGTGTATATTTCTGCGATTTTTTCAGATAAATATTCGTAATGGTCGTTGTAATAACAGCCCCCGCAAGCAAGATCAGGAATGACATACAAAGCATTACCAGTACTAAAGACGAACCGTTTTTATCCTTTATGACCCGCTTCCACATGATCTCACTCCTCTCTAATTCTGTACCTTGGAACCGCTTACTTCTACGATTCCTGTAGTACTTCCGTCCTTACTGTCAACAGTTACTGTTATTTCTGCTATACGGTTTACACTCTCCGAATGAACTAATGTTGTTTTTGCTTTGGATCCAATGGTACCTGTGCTGTCAAACTCTGAAGTCTCCAAATTCAGATAAACATTTGCGATCTTATCCTGAAACCCCGGTCCTCTTGTTGCATCAAATGTCAGCTTATAGTTTTGCGGTCTCGCAACATAGCCCGTTGGTGTCTTATTCGGTGCTGTTCCATATTTCACACTACTCTGGGCGATCACAAATAAGTTTAAATCATGCGCCTTATTCCGGATCGCATCTGCATCATCTGTCTCCAGACAGATTTTGTCGTTGGCGGTTAAAGCCGTATAGAACAGATAAATATTCTCTAATTTGTCTACCCGGATGGATGTTGACTCAACAATATCCTCATATTTCAGATCTGCCACCGGTAATTCTGCCTCTGTCAGCCCTAAATCTGCCTGTGCCCCTGCATAGGTATATTTATATGTAACTGTAATAATATCATAATCCTCTTTTTGGGATGGATCAGAATCCTGTTTTGCTGATATTATGATGGCACAATCCATTTTATTTTTAAACCAGTCTGCTGTAATGGATGAATCCGGTACCTTGGCAGGAGATGCCCCTGCACATGCCGCATTGTACTTATTTAAAAATGCAAGCCCCGCTGCTTCCAAAGTCTGACCGTGCTCGGAAACCATCACATCCTTTGTACTGTCCATGGTTCCGATCACATACTTTTTATAGTCTGAAGATGTGGTCGGTGCCGGGGATGAAGCCGATTTATCTACCGCCTTTACAGGCTTGATCTTCGCTGTGATCTTAAAAGGATTTTTATCCACTGTCTCATCCTTGGTTAATGTATATACACCATCTGCATCCGGTGCGGACGCAACGGTCCAATCCGGTTCTGCCGAACATACCACTGCCGGATCATCCAGCGAATAAGAAGCATTTTTAAAGTTTTCTAATACCTCCTGTGCAGCAACCGTAGCATTCTGCTTCTGCCTGCTCTTTGCATTATGCTTGGCAGAATCTGTAAAATAATTCAAAATTGGCATAGTTACAACTGCCAGAATTGCAATTGTCAGAATCAATTCCACCAAAGTGAAACCCTTCTTATCCTTACACACGTCTGCCACACGATACCTTCTCTTTTTCATCCACTCACCTCAAATCTTTATACAACAACTGCAACTGCCGAATAAATTCGGCAGTTGCATCTCATGTACTACTTTCTGAAAATATTATCGACTCCGGTGTTTCCATTACTTACATTTGGTGACTCATATATCTCACCGGTTCCGGAAATTGCATACATATCCACTGTCATG
Source organism: Jutongia sp. (assembly GCA_050873905.1). Lineage (GTDB taxonomy): Bacteria > Bacillota > Clostridia > Lachnospirales > Lachnospiraceae > Jutongia. The sequence continues at coordinate 8,232 of JBNMJP010000051.1, forward strand.
TTGCAGGACAATGTTCCTTCATCTTCACCGGCAGTTGCTGAAATCGATGAAATCGTCATTCGATCCTTTGACTTGTTGATGAAGTCAACAACCTTCTTTAAGGAATCGTATGTAGAAGTAAATGTCACATTAACGGTGGAACGGTATCCTGTATAATCCGCCGCCGCTGAGATTACATCCGTTGCCGGAGTATCCGATGTGATTGCTGCAACAGAAGCCGGATTTGCTTTCTGTGTCGTTGAAGAACCATCCGTTGAAGCGGTTGTATCCGTCGTTCCATCTCCGCTTACTGCTCCCTGCTGATAGAATAACTGATTCATATTAAAGCTTTCTGACTGAATCTTTACATCTGCAATACTTTCATACATATCATTCAGATCATAAATTGCATTCTCGGTACGAACCTCTGCCGGGAATTTACTGAGAATCTCCGCCACATCCAACTGTGTCTGCTTTGTCTCCTCTAACACACTGTCCTTCTGTGCCTCCATGGTCTCCAGTTTTGACACTTCCTGAGACAATGTAGCATTTTCTGCTGACAGGGTCTCTTTTTTATCATTCATCTTTGTAAAAACCAAAAAGTACGCTGCAGCAACAACGAGAATCGCTCCAAAGACGAAAAGCATCATTTTATCACGGTTTGACATTTTCTTTTTTGTATCCATATCTCATTTCCTCCTGTCCATACTTCCTAGTTTGCATTCGCAGATGCATCCGCTGCCTGCGACTGAGCCATCACTACCTGATAATACTGTGCTGATACGGTAAAATTATATACGGTACTTCCGTCATCCGTATCTTCTGCTGCTACAGAAGGAATTGATATATTGGTAAGAACAGGAATCTTCTGCCCATCCTTGTCCTGCATCTCCAAAGATTCCAGATTCATGAGCATTCTTGCAATTGAAATATCTGTCTCTGAAGAAATTGTCATATTAATACCATCCTGAGATGACTGCAGATAATTGACTGTCATCGTTCTTGGAAGATTTGCCTCCAGCTGTTTGATCAGACTGTTCAGATTTTCATTCTGTGTTTCTGTCGAGTTATAAATACTGTTCACCTGATTATATACATTTTTAATACCTTCATTTTCCTGGAACACAGAATTGATATATTCTAACGACTGCTTTCTGGCATTCAGATCATCGTTTTTCTGTTTTTCCGTATTGTACTGCATGAATGAAAAAACAGACATTGCAACAGCACAGATCACCGCCAGTCCGAAAACAAGCTGCGCATTTCGAAGAGCATCTGCTCCTGCTCCCGATGAAGTCACATTCTTTGACTTGAACCCTACCGGCGCAATTGCTGCACCGACTACTGCAATATACTCTGTCTGGTTATAAAGTCCCTCACTGAAATGGCGTGGGAAAGATACATTCACCAGATGTTCCATTCTCTGTGTCGGAATTCCCAGCTCATTTTCAAAAAGCTCCTCGATACCGGCCACTTTACATCCCATACCGGTGATATATATGCTGGAAAGCCCCACTCCCTGATGCTTTGACTTAAAGAAGTCGATAACACGAAGCACGCTCAACAGGATTTCTCCAACCGCATCCGTTACTACCTTTCGGGATGACTTGCTTGCCTCCTGCTGTTTCCACTGTTCCTCTGTCATTCGGGCACTTACAATACTCTCATCATCATCAAGTCCCCGGTAATCAAGGCTTCGACAAACCAGCTTATCTCTGCAGAGCGCCTCGCATGCCGTATCCATATCTTCGATCATACACTCATCGCTAAGCACCATCGCCTCTGCCACATTGAATATACCCTGTGGAATGGTACGCTGCATCAACTGCTGACCTTCATTCATGAAGTTGATCATGGTGGTGTTGCCACTGATCTGGATACATGCACAATAATCCAGCACGATTTCCTTCTTTAATACCTGCATAGAACCATTACCAAAGTAATCTAGTGCTTCAATATTGAAGTCCATTTCCTTTGCAAAGTTATAATAGTTATCCACCAGATCGTCCGGAGCCGCCAGTAAAAGCACCTTATATGACTTTTCCTTTCCCTCCTTGATGGTCTCCAGCAAAGAATATGCCAATGTATAATCATTCAGATCAATCGGGAAATACTCCTGTGCTGTTGCCTGCACAAGTGCTCCGATCTTATTTTCCTTTACATTCGGAAGGGTTACCTCTCTTGTTGCGATCTTACTGGACGCAATAGAGAATACAACACTTTTTTCTTTCATACCGGCCTCTGCCAGTTCATTGCGAAACGCAACTGCAAGAACGTCCTTATCACGGATGACACCATCCTCAATAACTCCCTCCGGTGTGGCAAAGCTTACCGCACGGTATACATGTGGATTTTTCTTTTTATAATCAATTTCAACAATCTTGGTCACCTGTGTACCAATCTCAATACTAAGTACATGTTTTGCCATATCGTACTTTTCCTCCCTGTCTCAATATTTTTGCATCACACAAAATTCAACGCATGCAGACGAACTGCAAAAGGAGCCTAACGCTGTGCTCAATGATAAGCTCGCCGTTAAACTCTCTGTGACAGCAAAATTACTGCCATCTTCTGAATAAAACGTCAATAAACGGTTACTAAGATATTCTTATTCTAACGAAAATCTCTTTCTAATGAATAATCATACCGATATACCAATCCATTACCGGTGTTCCCCACAATGCCGTGAGCCATATCCCCACAGACAAATAAGGTCCCAATGCCAGACGATGCTCTGCATGACGGACTGCCATACGGATCAAATGAACCACTGAACCAATGATACATCCCAGAAAAAATGCAAGAATTGCACCTTTCCATCCTAACAGAAGTCCTGCACCAAACATCAGCTTGATATCGCCACCGCCGATTCCCCTTCCGACAGTCACGAGATAGATTACCAGAAGAAACACGCTGACAGAAAACATTCCGATCACATGATCCTTCCAGGCATGCAGATCA
>JBNMJP010000052.1:0-11108 GCA_050873905.1 Jutongia sp.
TATATTGAATAATCAACCCATATATTGAGTAATTCTACCATTGTCACGCTAAAATAGCAAGAGACTTCTGTCCCTTACTGTTTTCCGGTGCTGCCAAAGCCGCCCCTGTCTTTTCCCGTCAGCTTTCCCACCTCATCAAACCGGATCTGGGGCTGATTTTTCATAATACGAAACTGGCAGATTCTGTCATTCACATGGATCTCGGTGTCCCTCATGGCAATTACCGGCATTCTCCACATATCATTATCGCCACAATAAGAACCGTCCACGATGCCACAGTGATTGGCCTGGATCACGCCATAATTTTTATATGTGCTACTCCGTGGAACAATGTGTGCCTCATACCCTGCCGGAAGCTCCATCGCCACCCCCAGAGGGATCAGTGCAAAATCTCCCGTCTTTAATGTAACATCCTCCGATGCCCGCAGATCGATCCAGTCAGACTTACCGTCAATATATTCCAATTTATCGATCTGGTCCGTAAAATATTTAATTTTAATTGTTTCCATTATTTTTATAATCCTCTCTTGTTGTAAATTTGAATGTCCGCGTTCATTATACTGATTTTGAAAGCATAAGGCAATACGCACCTTTGCATTTTCCCGGCATAGAATAGTATGTAATGACTTTTTATGATGGAGGAGCTTTATGTCTCAATTATATGCCACACAGCAGGACCGTCCGGATACCGGGCAGCTGCTTGTAAATGTCAGCTCCATGATCAGTTCCCGTGCCGTTTCCAATGCAACGGTACAGATCACGGACAGCAATGAGCCGGAACAAGTGTTGGAAGAACTGACCACAGATTCTAACGGTCAGACAGATACCATTGATCTGCCTGCACCACCTTTAGAATACAGTCTGGAACCCTTATCTGCCCAGCCTTATTCCGTATTTAATTTAAGGATCACAGCCCCCGGCTTTGAACCTACTGTTATCTCCGGCGCAGAGATCCTGTCAGGGCAGATTTCTTTACAAAACATTTCATTGATTCCACAGTTCGAAACACCAAACGATGACAGTGAGCTTTTTGTCATTCCCCCTCATACCCTTTACGGAGATTATCCTCCAAAGATCCCGGAAAGTGAGGTAAAGGATGTCAGTGAAACCGGCGAAATTGTCTTGAGCCGTGTGGTAATCCCCTCTGGTGTGCGATGAAATCTTCATAACAGTCCCTTCATAATCCTCATTCTTCTCATTGGGTTTCTTTCTTCGATAACCCCTTTCGGTTTAACATAATACGACGTACCCCGGAAGCACCCCAGTTACCCCAGTTTAATTCAGGCGGTACTTCTTCTGACAAGCATCTGCCTGTTTCCGGAAATGTATTCGTCCTGACTGGATTTCCTGCTTGCTGCCGGGGATATCCTTGTCGGTACACCCTGCCACTTTGCCGGTATTCCTGCGGCGATTGTATCCCTTTTTGATTGAGAACATCTGCGATCTGTCCATATGACATCTTTTTATGCCGGAGAGATGCTATCAGAGACAGAATATCCTTCAACTGCTCATCCGGTACCAATATTCTCTTTCCGGCGTGCCTGTCTATCCTCCATCCATAAGGAGGTACACTTCCCAGATATTCTCCCTGTGCTTTTTTCTGTTGTTTTACCAGACGTACCCGCCGTCCAATATCCCGGGCATACCATTCATTCATCAGATTTCTCAGATTTTCCGACAAACTGCCGGGCATTTCATATTTCCATTGATCGTCCGTGTCACCATACGGATCGCTGATACAGATTACTTTTACTCCCAGCATGGGAAATATTTTTTCAAGATATTCTCCTGTTTTCAGATAATCCCTGCCGATCCGTGACGCATCCTTACAGAGAATACACTGAATGCTGCCATTCTGTGCATCTGCAAGCAACCTTTGAAACCCCGGCCGTTCAAAGGTAGTTCCACTGTACCCCATATCCATATAAGTATCATATATAGTATATTGATCGTTTTCTCTCCCATTCCGACAATTTTCCTTCATGTTTGCAAATGTATTTTTCTGCTGAACCCACTGCTTTGCCAGATGAATCTGCTGTTCCAGACTCTGATCCTTATCATTGCCGTGTTCCACCGACAGTCTGGCATAAATACCTGTCATGATCTCCACAGAACCCTCCTCCCTCCTTTCAGTCCACACCCACTTTTCACCTATGTCCTCCTGCTTCGACACATAATATAGATTTTCTTCCCATCCATCTTGATTTTCCGCACCAACAGTACATTTAACAAACGTCTCTGCCACATGTCACCGGTCCCATCACAAAGCAGATTTTCCATCACTTCTGCACATATTTTCTGCTGTCCTTCGGTCAGTCCATATCCAGCCAGTTCGTCACAAAATACACTTCCTTTCCTGCAACGGATTCTGTGCACACGCAGATTTTCGATAATGTCATAGATCCACTTCGGAATAATGGCCGGAAGAGCATTTTCTACCCTCGCCCACTGCCCCTTTGGCAATGGAATCCGTTTGTCCAGCTTATAGCTGATCTTACGGTCTTTTCCCTGAATCATCACACCTGTATACATTTCATTAGCCAGGATCCGACGCACCGTCTGGGGCGTCCATAATCTTTCTTTAGCCGGATTCTGATTATTTTTTTCACTATTTTTCATTTCAGCCGAACTCATCGCTACAAACCCGCTTCGATATCGACTGCCACCGGCCAGCTTGTACTGATAGGGACTTTGGATGTGTCCCTTATTTAGTACACTGGCAATATTTTCTGCTGCCATACCGCTAAGCCGCAGCAAATAGATCAGCTTTACCGTTTTTGCCGCCGGCTCATCAAGTTCCAGCCTGTGAATATCTTTTTCACTTTTCCTGTATCCATAGCAGGCAAAGGCTCCGATATATTCTCCCATAGCACGTTTTGTCTTCTGCTGCCACCGGACCTTGTTGGAAATATCCCGGCAATACGCATCATTCATAAGATTCATCACCGGAATCAGCAGAGATTCCTCCATAAAATCACCGACGGCACTGTCATAATGATCCGCAACAGCAATAAAACGCATTCCCATCTTTGGAAAGATCTCCCGCAGAAAATATCCGGTCTGAATATACTCCCTGCCAAGGCGGGACAGATCCTTACACAGAATGCAATCAAAGTTTCCCGCCGCTGCCGCCCGCATCATCTCCCGAAATGCCGGCCGCTCATAATTGCTGCCGCTCCAGCCGTCATCCACCCATTCCCCCACACAGGTCATGTCTTTCTGGTCCTCCAGATACCGCCGCAATAACATTCTCTGGTTTTGTATACTGTTGCTTTCTCCAGTTCCGTCTTCCCTGGACAGACGCAGATAAAAAACACAGCGTATCACTTCTGTTCCACCTCACTCTCTGCCATTTCCACAAGACTGCGGTACCGCGCACTGCGGCATGCCTCCCGGTAGAGAGCATAGGCTTCTTCTATCGTCGGTCCCTCCTCCGCGTAAGCGATATATACATCATATCCTTCATAATTTCCTTTATAGATATACTCTTCCATCCTGATCCCTGCCTCATATCCTATCTTTTCACACGTTAAAATTTCTGAAAGACTCCAATTTCGAATCCCCTCTGACTCATTGTGTGATCATGTCTTAATATATGATATTGTCACAAAAAATATCTCTAAGCTTTCTCTCCCTTCTGGAAAAAGTCTGTAAACAAATAACAAAGGGCATGTCCCAAAATCTGGACACACCCATAATTTTTCTGATATTTTTTAACTTCCGTCACTCTTTTCTCAAAAACTTCCGGATCTCCTCCCAGGCATCCTTCGACTCCGGAAGTCTGTCCATACTAAGCTGAAATACATGAAACATTTCCGGATAGACCGTTAATGTCACATCACAGCCCGCTTTCTTTGCCTTCTCTGCCGCAAACACAGAATCACTGAGCAGCATTTCCAGGCTTCCCACCTGAAACAACATCGGCGGCAGCCCGGCAAAATCTCCAAAAAGTGGTGATATATACGGCAGTCTGGGATTTTCTTTTCCGACATATTCTCCATTATAGATCATACTCTCTCTTGTATTACCAAAAAGCGGGTCTTTCTCATAGTTCTCCTCATAGGATGGACCGGACGCCGTCAGATCCGTCCACGGAGACATCATGATCATCCTCTGAGGCAGAGGCATTCCCTGATCTCTGAGATACATTGCCAGTGCCAGTACCAGACCTCCCCCGGCAGAATCTCCCGCCAATATGATCCGGTCCCCGGTAAATCCGGAATATAACAGCCACCGATAGGCCTCCAGCGCATCCTGAAATGCCGCCGGATACGGATGCTCCGGTGCTACGCGGTAATCTACCGACAGAACACGATACCCCTTGATCTGACTGTATCGAACGGCAAAATCCCGGTAGGCATTGCGGATCTTTGCAATATATCCGCCCCCGTGAAGCTGCAGGATCACTTCCCCACAATCCTCTTCCTTGGGTGTCAGAAGCTCCATCTCAAACTGTCTCATATGAATCGGCAGATTAATATATTCCTCCGGACAGTGCCATGGTGCTTCCACCAGATTTTTGCGCAGAGTGCCATCCTGAATCTTGGGTCCCAGCATCTTCTGGGCAGTAAAAAAACGGATCATATCCGTCACGATCCTTCCTTTCACGCTCATGTGCGGTCTCCTTTCTGTAAAAACTTGTCCATTCGAAATATTTTCTTCCATAGAACAATTTAAAGCGGGTTTCTTTCTTCATTATCCTCAAACTATAAGTGGAATTTCCTTCGTATCTCGTTCTCAGCCTTTCTTCCTCCAATGAGCATTGTCATAACCCACAATGTCAGATAGATTCCAAAAACGATCCATGCCAGAATGGGATTTCCATAAGTCCCGATCATGGAATAGATTAAAAATGCCAGACTAAATGCTGCCATAAATACCTGCATGGTCAGATAATTCTGCCAGTTTGCAAAATTGATGATCATACACAATAGAATGATTGCTGCAAATCCCAAAAGAACACATGGAAAACCATATTTTACAGACCAGCCCTGAAAACCAATGGAATAGTCAATCCCCAACAGCAGCAAAAACACCGCTGCCGCCTGAAAATAAAGCTTACTGATATGACCTTTCCTACGGCTTAACATCTGCCACAGACTGAGAAGCACATAAGCTTCTGACGCACCGGAAATAAGGGACCAGCGTACCTCCGGCGAAAATATCCGGTTCAGCCCCAAAAGCAGTGCTTCGATCAGCACACAGATATAGGCACAGATCCAGAATACCTTCCGGCGCACCTTTTTTTTCGCTGCAATGTCCGGGAAAGACTCCTCCTGTCTGGCAGGCTTTTCATCCACATGAAGAACACTGCTGCATAACGGACATACTTCACGTTCTCCCACGACCTCAACCCCACATCTTTTACAATATTTCACGGTCAATCCTCTCCCTTCCCGTTACGATTCTATCATGTCAGTCTGTCAACTGCTCTTACGATTTCTACACTTGTTCTCATTTTTATAACCGATATTTTACAAGTTACTCTCCACAGCAGCCTCAATGCCATCCTCCGCCAGTACCCGGAAGAACCGCTTCTGCACCGACACATCTCTTAAGATCGTGCAGAACGCAACCACCATCTCTTCTCCATAAGAGCATACCGTCATCTTTGTATTTTGTCCCTGGGACACCGAAAGAATGGCCGCAAACCGTTTGATATATGGTTCATATGCCCTGTCTACCTTCATCACACCCAGATTGGTCATGGTCGTGGTGGTAGCTCTGGCACTAACCTGATAAACCCACTGCATGACAAATTTCTTCAATACCAGTGGAACTGCCCGCAGCATCAGATTTTTCTGGTTGGATACATTGTAAGAAAACAGCTTTTCCAAATGCTCTTTATTGATCTGCTCCCGTAAAGCTTTCGCTACAACCTGCTCTACCTCATCTCTGGTATAATCCTCCTTGTCCGGACACAATGCTGCACTGATCATGGCAAAAAAATTCCGTGTGGTAATAGACTCAAAATAAGGCCGCAGATTCACCGGCACACAAAGAACCACCGGCTTGTCCGATACTGCTCCATGAAGATATTCCCGATATATGCTATAGACATAAACTCCCGCCAGATATTCATTAATACTGACATTTCTTTGATGTGCCGCCTCCTTAATCTGCGCCAGAGGAAGATATCCCTGGATCACACCAAACGCACCATCTCTGAGCTTCTCTCCATTCATATGAAATGCCGGCTGGGATTTGTACCCCTTCGGCTGTCCCTTGCGGAAATTTTTAAGATAACTATCCTCCGTATTTAACGAAGTCTGCTCCGAGAGATGATCTCCCACCTCATTACATATCTCCGGATGTGCCAGACGCAGATACTGGCATGCCAGCTCTTTTAAGAAAGTTACACCGCCCATTCCATCGGCAAGTACATGAAATACCTCCAGATTGATACGTTTTTTATAGTAGCTCACTCGGAATAAATACTGGTTATTAAGTTGCGGCTCCATCTTGCGGCAGGGATATTCACTTTCCTGCTCCACTCTCGGTGCCGGTTTCCGGTTTGTCTCAAAATAATACCAGAATGCCCCTGTCCGAAGACGGACATTCATAGAATCAAATAACGGCAGGATCTTATCCAGTGCCTGCTGTAACAATTCTGGATCAATTTCTTCCTCTAAAGTCAGAGACAATCGATACACATTGGTCATCCGCTCCGTGGCGATCACCGGGAACAGATTGGCTGTATTATCCAGTCTCGACCATTTTAACTCCCTGCGGGAGGATTGTTCTTTCATATAAATCCTAAATTCCTTTCTGCGCCTGCAAACTTCAAATTTCAGACACAATCGCTGCCCATCACACTTCAGTCACTTTTTCAAATAACTATCTTTCGCACTCCAGCCCCCGAATATGTAATCGTACATGACGGACCGCCAAGCGATTCCGGAGCACAAAACTATTATGTCAAGTATAAAGATTACATCAAAAATGTCGCTTCCAGTGAAATTTATGCTACCTGGCCGGAAGCAACCCTGTTGGCAAATATCCTGGCAATCCAGTCTATCACCTTAAACCGCGTGTACACGGAATGGTATCGCAACCGCGGATATGACTTTACCATTACCAGTTCCACCGCATACGACCAGAAATTTATGCCGGGCCGTAATATTTTTGAAAGTATCTCCCAGGCGGTAGATACGATATTTTCCAATTATATATCCAGACCGAATATTACGCAACCTCTTTTCACACAGTACTGCGACGGAAAACGGGTTTCCTGCCCACGCTGGATGCGCCAGTGGGAGTCCAAAACACTTGGAGATCAGGGCTATTCCGCCATTGAAATTCTCCGCCGCTTCTACGGGGATTCCGTCTATATTAATTCTTCTGAGGAGATTTCCGGTATTCCATCCTCCTGGCCCGGCTATGATCTGACCATCGGCTCTACCGGTGAAAAAGTACGCCAGCTCCAAAACCAGCTTAACACCATTTCTAAAGGATATCCATTAATTCCAAAGGTGGCTGCAGACGGTATTTACGGAGAAAATACCGCCGAAGCGGTCCGTACTTTCCAGAAAGTATTTAACCTGCCACAGACCGGTGTCGTCGACTATCCGACCTGGTACCGGATCAGCGACATTTATGTAGGAGTGTCCCGGATTGCTGAGTTGTCTTAAAAGATTTTCATAATATCAGCTTCAAAAAATCAACCTCAGAAAACAAACAGCGTTCCGTTACGGCAGCTTGTTTTCTGAGGCTTTCTTTGATTGCAGACCGGCACTTTCATTAAATGTACCGATCTGTTTCCAATATATTCCAAATCTTTCCCTATCTCACACCTGCTCCTCGCCCATCTGCGATGAGATATCCTCCAGTGCTTCGTCTCCACAGATGATCGGCAGTACCTGCTGATGATTAAACAGATCCACTTCATCCCAGCTGCCGCCATCCTCACCGTCAAGAGTCCACTGCACCTCATCATCACAGACAATATGGAGATGTCTGCTGCTGCACCGGAACATCTTCATAGCATCCAGATGCTTTGTCAGAAGAGCATTTAACACCTCCTGCAACTCCAATGCATTTTTCAGGTCTCTTATAAACAGCACCTCAAAAAGACCGTCATCCATCTTGATGTCTTCTTTTTTATAGGCCTTATAACCGGCCACCGAAACGGAATTGCTCACAAGTCCAAGCACAAAATCATCCTCTACGACACCCTCATCATAGGTGATACGCATATGATGAGGCTTGATCTCTGCGAGGTGCTTCAATCCCTCAATAAAATACGCTGTCTTGCCAAGCATATTTTTCCACTCCTGCGGTGTCGTGTAGGACACCTCGGTAAATGCACCGAATCCGGCAACATAAGTAAAAAATTTATCATTGAAAGATCCCAGGTCACACCGGAACACCTTTCCCTGTGTCACCAATTCTGCCGCATGACGCATGATCTTTGGAATCCGCAGACTGGATGCAAAATCATTGACCGTACCTGCCGGAATGTATCCGCAGATTGGTTTCTCATGAAGACGCATCATACCATTGGCCACCTCATTCATCGTACCGTCTCCCCCGGAGCATACCACATAATCATATCTCGAGCCATACTCAATCACTGCATTTTTGGCATCATTCTGGCGATTCGTCGCCATCAGCGTTACAATAAAATCGGCCTCGCAGAACACCTGAATAATGTCTGCCAGCTTATTCTTGATCTGCTCCTTTCCTGCCATGGGATTGTAGATAAAAAGCAATGTTTTCCGCAGCTTTTTCTGTTCTCCGTCATAATGCTTGTCCATACATTCACCGTATCCTTTCTGTATCTCCAACACGATCCCTGTTTCTCCCCCGGAGTTTCCATTCTCTGCAACAGTCCATCAGAAAATTACTGAATAAACATCGCATCTCCAAAGGAGAAGAACCGGTATTTCATCTCCACGGCTTCCTTATATGCCGCCATGATATTATCTTTGCCTGCCAGTGCAGAAACCAGCATCAGAAGTGTTGACTCCGGCAGATGAAAATTCGTGATCAGGCAGTCTAACACCTTGAACTTGTAGCCCGGATAAATAAAGATATCCGTATCTCCCTCGGTCGCCTGTACCACGCCCTGCTCATCTGCTGCGGACTCAATGGTACGGCAGCTTGTGGTTCCCACACAGATCACTCTGCCGCCCTGCTTCTTGGTTTCATTAATGATATCTGCCGCCTCCTGGGAAACATGATAAAACTCCGTATGCATATGGTGCTGCGTCACGTCATCCACCTTCACCGGACGGAAGGTACCCAGTCCCACATGAAGCGTCACACGGGCAATCTTAACTCCCTTCTCCTGAATCTGCTGCAGCAATTCCTGTGTAAAGTGTAATCCTGCCGTCGGTGCCGCTGCGGACCCCTCATACTTGGCATAAACCGTCTGATATCGGTTCTTGTCCTTCAGCTGATGTGTGATATACGGTGGCAGAGGCATCTGTCCCAGCTGATCCAGAATCTCCTCAAAGATCCCCTCATATTCAAAACGGATCAAACGATTTCCCTCATCCACAACCTCCTGTACCTCGGCATGCAAAAGCCCCCCTCCAAAGGAAAGACGCATTCCCGGTCTTGCCTTTTTGCCTGGCTTTACCAGTGTCTCCCAGACATTATCTGTCTTTCGCTTAAGCAGAAGCACCCCTACCTTTCCGCCGGTTCCTTCTCTCTCTCCGATCAGACGTGCCGGGATTACCTTGGTATTATTGATCACCAGACAGTCTCCCTCATGAAGATAATCGATAATATCATGAAAAATCCTGTGGGTGCGTTCCCCTGTTTTTTTATCTAAAATGAGTAGTCTCGAAGAGTCTCTCTGCTCCAGCGGATCCTGTGCGATCAGCTCCTGTGGCAGCTCATAATCAAAATCTGCGGTCTTCATATCCGTACTTCCTTTCCAACATCGTATATCTATAAATAATACTATTTCTCCCGCAAAAAATCCAGCCTTTTGTAAACTTTAGGTAAATTCTCTTAAAAGTGCGGTAAAATGTCGAATTATCTTCCAAAAACGCTAGTTATTTTGTGAAAAATAACGTACAATAATGATAATGACGAAAATTCCATAAGGAGGATTTCAGATATGGCTATCACTACCTTTGCAGCCATCGATGTGGGTTCCCACGAAACGTCGCTGCGTATCTACGAAGTATCCAAAAAGTTCGGGATCCGTGAACTTGACTATGTACATCACACGGCCCGTCTTGGATATGAAACATACTCCACCAAACATATCAGCTATCATTCCATTGATAAGCTTTGTACTATATTAAATGGTTTTAAAGACAAAATGAAAGAATACGGGATCTCCGATTACATGATTGCCAGCACCAGTGCTCTCCGGGAGGCAGACAATAATCTGATCGTGCTGGATCAGGTCCGTCAGCGCACGGGCTTCCGGATCAAGATCTTAAGCAACTCCGAGCAGCGTTATCTGTGCTATAAATCCATCGCCCTGAAGGAAAATTCCTTTCACCGGCTGATCCAGAAGGGCACGCTTCTGGTGGATGTGGGCGGCGGCAGTATGCAGCTCTCCCTGTTTGACAAAAACAACCTGATCTGTACCCAGAATATCCTGCTTGGCTCTCTCCGTATTCAGGAATTTTTACAGGATATGCAGAAGCACACAGACAATTATCAGAATCTGGTATATGAATATATCTCCAATGACCTGCATACCTTTTCAGAGCAGTATCTGCGGGATCATAAGATTAAAAACATCATTGCTGTGGGAAATCAGCTGAGAACCTTCGTGAAATACTTATCTGTCCACAATTTCGGACACCTGCAACCAACCGACAGTAAGGGAAGAAAAAAGGATTCTGTCAGCCGTCAGGAATACGACGAGTTCTACGACGCGATCTCCTCCCAGCACCCGGAGGATCTGGCAAAGGAGTTAAATACCTCCATAGATCAGGCATCTCTGCTGCTTCCAACGGCTATGATCTACCACAATATTTTCGAGGAGACCGGTGCAGAGCAGATGTGGCTTTCCGGCATTACACTCTGCGAGGGAATGGCCGCTGACTTTGCCGAGCGCAAAGAAAAGATCACACCGGCTCACAGCTTTCTGGATGATATCATCCATACCGCCCGCAGCATTGCGGACCGCTACGGCTGCA
>JBNMJP010000053.1:0-11107 GCA_050873905.1 Jutongia sp.
ACCAGCGGATTATTCATGGTGTACAGATGGATCCCGTCAATGTCACCGACCAGCAGATCTATGATCTGGCTCAGTGCATAGGACATACCGGCATCAAACAACGCCTCTTTATTATCCTCATATTTATGAATGATCCTCTGAAAACGCTCCGGAAAGGAGGCTCCGCACATGGTTACCATCCGTTTGATCTGACGTGCGTTGATCACCGGCATTATGCCCGGAATGATCGGCACCTGGATTCCGGCGATCCGGCAGTTCTCCACAAACTTGAAAAACTGTTCGTTGTCAAAGAATAACTGGGACAACAAAACCTCTGCTCCGGCATCCACCTTTTCCCAGAGATATTTCATTTCACTGATCTTATTTTCCGACTCCGGATGACATTCCGGATAACAGGCTCCCAGAAAACAAAAATCCTCTTTCGATTTCAGATAATGGATCAGATCGGAAGCATGCTTAAAATCCTCTTTTTCCGGAATATCAGGATTACGGTCCCCCCGGAGCGCCAGCACGTTCTGGATGCCCTCCTCCGTGAGAACCCGTGCAAATTCATTAATCTCCTTTTTATCATAATGAAGGCAGGTCAAATGGACAACAGGTTCCACATGATACTGATTCTTGATCTTTTTGGCCAGTTCAATAGTACGGTTGCAGTTAGAACTGCCTCCCGCTCCAAAGGTCACACTGATAAAATCCGGATCACATTCACATAAAACCGCCAATGTCTCGTCTATATTCTCCAGATCCTCCGTCTTTTTCGGTGGAAATATTTCAAAGGATAAACTCTTTTTTTCGGAATAGATCTCTGATATTTTCATTTCTTTGTCCTGCCTTCTTATATCTTATTCTTTCATCCTGAAAACAACATTTTCTTTACTGATTTTTCAGAATTATCATTCTACTTCTGTCGAATTTCTTTTGCCGCTGCTACCATGTTGCGCAGACTGGCATCCGTCTCCGGCACACCTCTTGTCTTAAGACCGCAGTCCGGGTTGATCCAGAGCTTCTCCGGGCTGATCTTGGTCAGCATCAGCTCCAGCGCACGTACCATCTCCTCCACAGACGGCACTCTTGGAGAGTGAATATCATAAACACCCGGTCCCACCTCTGTCTCGAAATGATTCTCCCGCAATGCATCTAAGATCTGCAGATCCGAACGGGATGCCTCGAAGGTGATCACATCTGCATCCATGTCATCAATGGCAGGGATAATATCCGTAAATTCACTGTAGCACATATGAGTATGAATCTGTGTCTCCGGCTTTACTCCGCTGTGGGTCAGACGGAATGCCGGGATTGCAAAATCAAGATATTCCGTATACCAGTCTGATTTTCGTAACGGAAGCTTTTCACGCAAAGCAGCCTCATCGATCTGGATCATCTTAATACCGCTTTTTTCCAGATCAAGCACCTCATCACGAATAGCCAGAGCAATCTGGGAAATCGATTCCTGAATGGAGATGTCCTCTCTCGGAAATGACCAGTTTAATATGGTCACAGGTCCTGTCAACATCCCCTTCGTGATCTTGTCTGTCTGGGACTGTGCATAAACAGACCATTCTACCGTGATCGGCTTTTCTCTGTACACATCTCCCCAGATGATCGGCGGCTTCACACATCTTGTTCCATAGGACTGTACCCATGCCTTCTCGGTAAACAGGAAGCCTCCCAGCGCCTCGCCAAAGTATTCCACCATGTCGTTTCGCTCATACTCGCCATGCACCAGTACATCCAGTCCGATCTCCTCCTGCCACTTGACACATTCCGCAATCTTCTTCTGATTAAATGCCACATATTCTTCTCTGGTGATCTCCCCCCTGCGGAATGCAGAACGATTCGCCTTGACATCCTTTGTCTGTGGGAAAGAACCAATGGTTGTGGTCGGGAATTCCGGCAGACCGAGAACCTTTTTCTGCAGAGCCTGACGTTCACTCCGCTTTGGCAGTCTGGTATAATCCTGATCTGTGACCTTTGATAATCTCTCGGTGACCTCCTGCTTCTGACAGTCTCTGTCTCCGGCAAAAAGCTCGCGGTTTTTCTGATATGCCGGGCTGTCCTGATAAGATGTCTGATCCGCCAGCTCACTCAGTTCCTTCAATTCCAAAAGCTTCTCCTGCGCAAATGCAAAGTAAGCCTTATATTCTCCGGCAAGCTTCTCCTCATACTGCAAGGTATACGGAACATGAAGCAGGGAGCACGAAGTAGAGAGTACGGTCTGAATCCCATTATCCTTTAAATCATTTAAAACGGACAGCGTTTTTTCATAATAATTTTTCCAGATATTTTTGCCATTCACCAGTCCTGCAAAAAGCAGCTTATCCTGTGGGAATCCATAGCGTTCGATCAGATGACCGGTTTCTTTTCCTTCCAGAAAATCAAGACCGATTCCGTCAAACGGCATCCGGATCAGCTCCTGATAAATATCTCTGACATCTCCGAAATATGTCTGCAACAGAATCTTACAGCTTCCCTTGTCTGCCAGAATCTTGTCATAAATCCGGTGGAATAATGCGATATCTTCCAGGCTCATATCCTGTACCAGTGCCGGCTCGTCAAACTGCACCCAGGCGATCTGATCATTTTCACATTTTTTTACAATATCCTGATATACCTTCACAATATCATCCACAAAGTCATCGGCTGTTTTTTTCCCGGTATAACGTGTGAGCTTTAATATGGTATATGCACCAATGATCACCGGCTTTGTCTCAATGCCCAGTGCCTTTGCTTCCTCGTATTCCTCCCATGGCTTTGTTCCGGAAAGGGAAATCTCCGTGTCATCCTCAAGCTCCGGTACAATATAATGATAATTGGTATTAAACCATTTCTTCATGGCAAGTGCCTTCACATCACCGGATTCTCCCTGATATCCTCTGGCAAGTGCAAAATATGTATCCAGCTCGGAAAGCTTCAGCTCCTGATATCTCTTCGGCACGATCCCCAGCAAAACTGCTGTGTCCAGAACCATATCATAATATGAAAAATCATTGCTGGAAATAAAATGAACTCCTGCGTTTTTCTGGGAAGTCCAATGCTGCTTCCGGAGCTCTGCTGCCGTCTGCAGTAACTCCTCTGCTCCGATCTCCTTTCGGAAATACTTCTCCGAAGCAAATTTTAATTCTCTTAAGCTTCCGATCCTTGGATAACCGATCACTGATGTCTTCATACTCATCCTCCATTTCCGCAGACTGCCTGTACCTGATCTTTTCCCAGGCTTTTTTACGCTGCACGATTTGTTTTGTTCTTTATGATGACATCATTATACGTTTCCATTGGATATTTGTATAATACATAAAATATGGGTTGTTCATAGTTTTAAGCTATATACAACCCATTTCTATTTTCCATAAATTACAGTCAGACATCCGACATATCTCTTGTCCGCCGGATATTACCGGATAGGAAAGTATCCTTTCTGTACATATCAAATTCTATCCCAGATACTTCCGCAGCGCCTCCAGATATGTAGCTGCCAGTCTGCCGGGAACTGCTTTTCTGTGGGTAATGTAACCGATCCGCATATCCCCCTCATCCTGCAGAGGCACCGCAATGATGTCTTTTCCATTCAGCTTCTTATCAATCACACCACTGCAGACAGTATACCCATTCAATCCGATCAGCAGATTAAACAGCGTCGCCCGGTCTCGTACTCTAATATTTTTCTTTCTTTCCGAAGTTGAAAAAATCTCCTCCGAGAAATAAAAAGAATTGTGCTCGCCCTGCTCAAAGGAAAGATACGGATACTCCATAAGCTCCTGATTGGTGATCACCTGCCGGTCTGCCAGAGGATGCTTTCTGCTGATAAAGACATGGGGCTTTGCCACAAACAATTCGTGAAATTCCAGATCATTTGTTTTCAGAATTTTGCGAAGCACCGTCTCATTAAAATCGTTCAGAAACAGGATTCCGATCTCACTTCTCATGTGAGCCACATCCTCAATGATCTCATAGGTCTGGGTCTCCCGGAGACTGAAATCGTACTCCTCCTGCCCATACTCCTTGATCAGATCCACAAAGGCATTGACCGCAAAGGAATAATGCTGTGTGGACACGCAGAACTGCTTTTTGCCGCCACCGTTTCCCTTGTACTTATCCTCCAGAATCGCCGCCTGTTCTAACACCTGCCTTGCATAACCCAGAAACTCTTCGCCCTCCCTGGACAACAGAATTCCCTTGTTGGTTCTCTGAAAGATCACCAGATTCATTTCCTTTTCCAGTTCATGAATGGCATTGGTCAGACTCGGCTGGGAAATATATAATTTCTTTGCCGCCTCTGTGATGGTTCCTGTCTCGGCAACCATGATCACATATCGAAGTTGTTGAAGTGTCATATGATCTCTCCGTTCTACACTCTTGTCATAATATGAGCCCTTTAGGGCTCATTATACCTCAAAATCCATGCAGACTCTCGTCTTGGTATAAGGACGCACCTTGCTGTCCGCTACCTTTACATGCTCCGGATGAACCGCATATCCTTTCAGTGCCTCCTCATCTACAAGTGTAGTATCAAGCATCACATCTGCATTGGAGGATGCCAGTCCCTGGGTCTGTACATGCACCTCAGTCAGTCCCGGAACCTTTCCCACAAGATTCTCCAGACCTTCCTTGATCCCGGCTTTAACCGTCTGCTTCTCTTCCTCTGTTAATTCATCCTTTAACTGCCATAAAATAATATGCTTTACCATTATACTGCCTTCCTCTCTTTGAAATCTGACAACTTTGTTCTCAAAAACCAATATACACAGAAACAGCCACTTCACATGACTACTTGCGTATTCCCAGAATCTTCTCTGCCTTTTCCACTTCCTCCTGAGTCGGTGTCCGTACCCCCTCCAGCGGATAAGCAATCCCCAGATTCTCCCATTTAAAAAGTCCCAATGTATGATATGGCAATATCTCCACACGCTCTACGTTGGTCCACTGATCTAACTTCGCGCGGAGTGCCTGTAAGCCCTCCTCATCATCCGTCAGATCCGGTACCAGCACATGACGGATCCACATTGCTTTGCCATGGTCACTGAGCCAGTCTGCCAGTGCCAGAATATTTTCATTGGTCTGCCCTGTCAGTGCTTTATGCTTCTCCGGGTCCATTTCTTTGATGTCCAGCATCACCAGATCTGTAACCTCCATGAGCTTTTCAAATTTCTCCATAAACTCCGGGGAATCCGGATCAAAAGGATTCGCACTGGTGTCCAGTGTGGTATGGATGCCCTTCTCCTTTGCCAGCGTAAAAAGCTCTGTCAAAAAGTCGATCTGCAGCAACGGCTCTCCGCCGCTGACGGTCAGACCTCCATTGTCCTTCCAGTAGCTTTTGTAACGATATGCCTTTGCAAATACTTCCTGCGCTGTCTTTTCCTCGCCTTCATCCAGCTTCCAGGTCTCCGGATTGTGGCAGTATTTGCACCGCATGCGGCAGCCCTGCAGAAACACCACATACCGTACTCCCGGTCCGTCCACCAGACCAAAGGTCTCCACGGAATGAATCCGTCCCTTTACCTGTCCCATGTTCTCTCTCCTTTTCCTGCAAACAGATCACTACTGACCCCCACTGCATTTCTCTGCAGCCGGCAGCTCTCTGTCTGCCTCTCTTTTCTCTTTTATACAGCACAAACCTTGCGTCTCGGTTTTATTGTACACCAAAACGCAAGGTTTGTATGCATTTATTCTCGTAAAAAAGATTTCGCTTTCGCTATGATAGGAATCCTTCTCGATTCACTGTCAACACATCTGACTACATCTGTGCATGGCAGGTTCTGGAAATAACATCCATCTGCTGCTCCTTGGTCAGATCGATAAACTTAACGGCATAACCGGATACACGGATCGTGAAGTTTGCATACTCCTCTTTCTCCGGATGCTCCATTGCATCAATGAGCTTCTCCTTGCCAAATACATTGACATTGAGGTGATGTGCTCCCTGATCAAAGTAACCGTCCATAACCTGTACCAGATTTATCTTGCGCTCCTCTTCCTCATGGCCAAGTGCGTCCGGATTGATGGTCTGTGTATTGGAGATACCATCCAGAGCCCACTCATAAGGGATCTTGGCAACAGAGTTAAGAGATGCCAGCAGACCATTCTGCTCTGCACCGTAGCTTGGGTTTGCTCCCGGTGAAAGTGGCTGTCCTGCTTTTCTGCCGTTTGGCATAGAGCCGGTTGCCTTACCGTAAACCACGTTCGATGTGATCGTAAGGATAGATGTGGTCGGCTCAGAACGACGATAGGTATGATGCTTCTTGATCTTCTCAAGGAAGGTACGGAGAAGCCATACACCGATCTCATCGGCACGGTCATCATCATTACCATATTTAGGAAAATCGCCCTCTGTCTCATAATCTACGGCAAGTCCGTTCTCATCACGGATCACCTTAACCTTTGCGTACTTGATCGCACTCAGGGAATCAATTACATGAGAGAAGCCTGCAATACCTGTAGCGAAGGTACGGCGTACATCGGTATCGATGAGTGCCATCTGAGCTGCCTCATAGTAATATTTATCATGCATATACTGGATCAGGTTCAGTGTATTTACATAGATATCTGCAAGCCAATCCATCATTGCATCATACTTCTCCATAACCTCATCATAATCAAGGTACTCAGAAGTAATTGGCTGATACTTTGGTCCAACCTGTACTTTATTCTTCTCGTCAACACCACCGTTGATCGCATAGAGAAGACATTTTGCAAGGTTTGCTCTGGCTCCGAAGAACTGCATCTCCTTACCGGTCTGTGTTGCAGATACACAGCAGCAGATTGCATAATCATCGCCCCATACAGGCTTCATGACATCATCATTCTCGTACTGAACAGAGCTGGTCTTGATAGAGATATTTGCTGCATATCTCTTGAAGTTCTCCGGAAGATCAGAGGAGTAAAGTACAGTAATGTTTGGCTCCGGAGCAGGTCCCATATTCTCCAGTGTATGAAGGACACGATAATCTGTCTTAGTCACCATATGACGGCCGTCTACGCCGATACCTGCAAGATCGATAGTAGCCCATACAGGATCTCCTGAGAAAAGCTCATTGTAAGACTTAATACGTGCGAACTTAACCATACGGAACTTCATGGTCATATGATCGATCAATTCCTGTGCCTCTTTCTCTGTCAGGGTACCGTTCTTTAAATCTCTCTCAATATAAATATCAAGGAATGTGCAGACACGTCCAATACTCATTGCAGCACCGTTCTGTGTCTTGATTGCTGCAAGATAACCAAAGTATGTCCACTGAACAGCTTCTTTTGCGTTCTTAGCAGGCTCAGAGATATCGTAGCCGTAAATAGCTGCCATCTCCTTCATTCCCTTGAGGGAATTGATCTGCTCCTGCAGCTCCTCACGAAGACGGATCACTTCTCCCTTCATGCTTCCGCTTCCGCAGACTGCCTTATCCGCTTCCTTCTCTGCGATCAGATGATCGATACCGTAAAGAGCAACTCGACGGTAATCACCTACGATACGTCCACGTCCGTATGTATCCGGAAGACCTGTGATGATCTTATTCTTGCGGACTGCTCTCATCTCCGGTGTGTATGCATCAAATACACCCTGGTTATGTGTCTTGTGGTACTGGGTGAAGATCTTGTGAAGCTCCGGATTTGGCTCATAGCCATACATCTTCAGAGACTCCTCTGCCATCTTGATACCACCGTAAGGCATGAATGCACGCTTTAACGGCTTATCTGTCTGGAGACCAACAATCTTCTCCAGATCCTTTAAATCCTCACTGATATATCCCGGTCCATGGGAGGTCAAAGACGATACGATATCGGTATCCATATCAAGGACACCGCCCTTAGCACGTTCCTCCTTCTGCAGCTCCTGCAGCTTGCCCCAAAGCTTATCGGTTGCTTCGGTTGGTCCCTCCAGGAATGACTCATCTCCGTCATATGGAGTGTAGTTATTCTGGATAAAATCACGGACATTGATTTCTTCTTTCCAGAGACGTCCTTCAAATCCGTCCCATTCTTTAAAATTTACCATTTCGTCTTTTCCTCCTTAATGTTGTCTCATTTCACTTGTTGTGTTACACCGCCTATTTTCTCCAAAAAGTCCCCTTTTGTCAATAGACAGTTTTTAACATAACCTACACTAACATTTTTCAATCTCCATGACAAGACTGCTATTGACGCTTTTTATTCAATAACATGTTCTTTTACGGCGAAACTTTCTCTTTTATTTTGCCGCTCAAGGGGATAACTCTCTGTCCATACTGGTTGGAAACTATCATTGCACGCTATCGCCTATTTCACAAACTTCATGATTCGCATTAAGTTTTTCTCCTTAACGTCATTCCGCCCGTTATATTGTATTGCAAATCGTTATACATCGTGGTACACTACATTTAAACAGGAGGTGTATATTATGGCAACAAAAACAGCAAATGTTACTGCACGCATTCAGCCAAATGTAAAAGAACAGGCAGAGGCAATTCTCGAAAGACTTGGAATTCCGGTATCGGTATTTATCGACATGGCATACCGACAGGTTATTATGAGGGATGGTGTCCCTTTTTCGCTAAATATCCCGGATAAACTTACCACAAAAGATTCATTAACCAAAGCAGAATTTGATACGATGATGCAAACGGGTCTTACACAGGCCAAACAGGATGATTCTGTTTCCGCTGATAACGCCTTTGATCAATTGAAGATGGAGATTTAATGTATGAATAATGAATATGAAGTAAAGGTAACCAGACAGGCATTGGAACAGATGCGAGAAATTGTTCATTATATTTCATATGATCTTATGGCTCCTGAAGCTGCAAGTAATTTATTAAACGAACTAGAGTCGGCAATAAAGAAACTGGCTATTTTTCCAAAAAGACATTCTTTAATTCAAGAAGAACCTTGGAAAAATGAAGGGATACGTAAAATTATAGTGAATAACTTTTTAGTTTACTTCTGGGTAGATGATGAATGCAGCAAAGTTCAGGTAACAGCAGTAATCTATAACAAGAGAGATCAAATAAATCAACTTTCTAATTTGGATATGTAATAAATGTATTAAAAGTCCTGCGGCCAAACACCGCAGGACTTCTCAAAAATTCTATATATCACAAATTCTTAACTTCGCTCTTACAGAGTAATCTGTACGCTTGTGCTTCCGGCAGCAGCATCCACTGTCTTGTCTTCTGCTGTGATCTTGAAGCTTCTGTCGCTTGCGTCATATGTGACATCGATCACATTGCCGTTTCTGACTGCCTTGATCTGGGTCAGTTTGTTAGACTCACTGTCATAGATCACTGCAGATGCGCTCTTGCCATCCTCAAGACCATAGATCACTGCCTCTGCATCCTGCAGATAATCATAAAGAACCGTCATCTTGTCCTCTGCATCGAAGTTACCGTAAGTAACAATGCTGTTGGGACGAGCCAGGATCGGAGTCTGGAAGTAATCACACTGTCTTGTGTAATATCTGCCACCCTCATACTTCTCACCGGACTGGATATCTGTCCATGTACCACAATCTGGTACATAGAACTCAGCCTTGCCTTCCTCGTTCATAACCGGCACGATACACAGGTTATCACCCAGCATATACTGCTGATCCAGATACTTGCAGGCGGTATCGTCTGTAAATGCGATAACCATAGAACGCATCATTGGTACACCAACCTGATGTGTCTTATTGGCCTGAGCCCACAGATAAGGCATCAGACGTCCCTTTAATACAGTGTAGTGACGAAGTACATCACATGCCTCTGTATCGCCGTCCTTGTCATAAACCCAAGGCACACGGTAAGTGCCTGAACCATGGAGACGGCTGTGTGTAGAAAGAAGACCGAATGCACACCATCTCTTGTATACGTCAGCCGGTGCAGTTGCCTCGAATCCACCCATATCATGGGAGAAGAAGCCGAAACCGGAGGAGCAGAGGGAAAGTCCGCCACGAAGTGTCTCTGCCATAGCAGAATACTCGGCGTAGCAGTCACCGCCCCAGTGTACGGGGAACTTCTGGCCGCCAACAGTAGCACTACGTGCAAACAGACAAGCTTTGTCCTTGCCGAAGTACTCCTCAAGAGCCTCGAATACAACCTTATTGTAAAGGTATGTGTAGTAGTTATGCATCTTGATCGGGTCCATACCATTGTAATACTTACACTTGGTTGGGATTCTCTCACCGAAGTCTGTCTTGATGTTGTTTACACCCATCTTGAAGAGCTCCTTGAGCATACCCTTGAACCAGTCACAAGCCTCCGGATTGGTAAAGTCAACGATCGCCATACCCGGCTGCCACAGATCTGCCTGGAATACGCTGCCATCAAGATTCTTGATGAAGTATCCCTTCTCCTTACCGATATCGAACAGCTTAGACTGCTGTGAAATGTAGGAGTTGATCCATACACAGACCTCAAGTCCCTTATCCTCGTGAAGTCTCTTCAGAAGACCTTCCGGATCCGGGAACATATCCTTATCCCACTCAAAGTTACACCACTCATACTCCTTCATCCAGAAGCAGTCGAAATGGAATACCTGCAGAGGGATCTTTCTGTCTCTCATACCATCGATGAAGCTCATAACGGTTTCCTCGTCATAGCTTGTGGTGAAGGAAGTGGACAGCCACAGACCAAATGTATATGCCGGTGGAAGTGACGGCTTACCGGTCAGTGTGGTGTAATTCTCCAGAACTTCCTCCAGATTGTTACCGCCGATCACGAAATACTCAAGCTCCTCGCCCGGCTGTGTAAATGTCACCTTGGAAACAGTGTCTGAGTTTACCTCGAAGGACACCTTATCAGAGCTGTTTACAAATACACCATATCCCTTAGAAGAAATATAGAATGGGATATTCTTGTAGCTCTGGTCAGAACATGTACCACCATCGCAGTTCCATGTCTCAACAACCTGTCCGTTCTTTACGAATGGCGTGAACTTCTCACCGAAACCATAGATGCACTCACCGATGTCAGTCTTAAGCTGCTCTCTGATGTATGTGCGGTGTGGATCCTGTGGGTAATTAAAGAACTCATCGTCCTCCTGCATCTCCATACGTGCATTTGCTGCGAACTGGCTCTCGTTAATGATAGAAGTAGAACGCCATGCACCACCGGTCAGATGCTTATCTTTGTGATAGAACTGTACATCCCAATCATCACCGATC
>JBNMJP010000054.1:0-11101 GCA_050873905.1 Jutongia sp.
CCTTAAAAGTAACAAATATCACCGGATATTTTCCCTGATAATTGCGGTATTTTTCTCCGCATTCCCATATTTTTTTATCCTTAAAATAGACGGAAGTATCTTCCTCTGTTTTTTCAAAAAAAGTGCGGATCATATCCATATTTAATGTTTTTCCAAAACGTCTCGGACGAGTAAACAGTGACACCATCGGACGTTCATCAATAAAATCACGAAGCATCAGAGTCTTATCAATGTAGTAATATTCCGAGGATGCCAGGCGGTAATCAGAAATGCCTATCGGAAGCGGAAGCTTATTGGTATCTGTTGATTTCTTATACATGCCTGATTTCACACGTCCATCTTCAGGCTTTGGAGTATCCGCCGGAATCAGCCATACACGCCCCTGTTTTCTGGCACCTTTTATCTTTCCTTCCTTACACAGAGCCGATACTCTTCGTTCCGTAATATTCCAGCGTTGTGCCGCTTCCCTGATACGCATTGTCTTTTCCATTAAAATCTTCCACTCCTTTCCCACCAATGTACTTAAACTCCGGACTCAAAGTTATATTCTACAAACAATTATATGTGTTATTCCGAAGGAAGTCAATTTCTTTCGGAATAATTCCGTTTAAAATCGATATTATTCCGAAATATATCCATATCCTTCCGCGATAATTTTCTGTAGCTTACATTTTCTACAAAAAAGAAGCTGCACATTTCAGGAAAACATCAAAGATAGCATATATTTCAGGATAGCACTCCAGATAGAATACCTGGTTAATTTATATCCTCCAAACATATACTGCAGTATATAACCGTCATCCTGTCCACTGCCCTTGATCCATCCCACATAAAACCACAATACTGCTGCAATCAGCAAAATGCCACAAAATAACCGAATTTTCAAAAAGCCTGTCGGTCCTCCGGTTACCCTCTGGTTATTTCCGACAGAATAAGCAAGCGTATATAATGCAAGGAATACGATACCGGAAAGCATAGCAACTCCATACCATTCTCCCGGATAATACGTAAATATTTCATCACCGCCATAATACAGGTGACGCAGACACCAGGTCGAAACCACGATCATCAAAAAATAGAAAACGGCTGCCCATCCCCGGATACATCCTATATATTTACGACTTCTGTCAGATTTCCATAAAGCAACCGCATCTGCAATCCCCAGAACAAGTAAAAGAATATCTATGAAGCATATAATTCCTAAGGAAATCACCAGTGCCGGTACGAAAGGATCCGAAGCAGCATTTCGAATGCACCAGCCAAATATCTTTACTCCGTTCATTGCTTTTTCATCGTAAACGATTCCATTGCGTCTTTCCCGGAGTATTGTCAAACGAAACATGTCCAGTAATAATAACGGATATACGATCCAAATAAAACAATAGAATGTCTTTTTTATCTTTTCCACCAGACTCCTCCTTCCTAAAAAAAAGAACATGATCCCTGACACTGATCAGAAATTCATGTTCTCTTTTTCATATTATAAGCTGCAACCAGAACCTATTTTCAAAAACGGTTATCTCGTTTAGTCCTCTTCTGTCTGGATATGCTCGGTAAAATACTCCTCCGCGATCATCTCCAGATAGGCAGCCTCCTCATCCGGATACTGTTTCATCAGATCACTGCGGATATGTGCCATGATCACCAGATCGTTCTCTGCCTGAGATACCTCCGGATTCTCCCATTTCTGCACAATCTCCTGAGTCAGGTTCTCTGCCATCCACTCCTTGATCTTGCGGGTCTTTTCCTGCTCTACCGGAATCTCTGTCTTGATCCTTGCTGATTTCACAACGGATACCACACCACCGATCAGGAATAACAGGAACATAATTGCCAGACCGCTCAGTACAACAATATTATAATTGATCGGAATCACATCTAATTTGCATAACAGCAGATATGCCTCTCCAATGATACCAAATATAATAAATGTAAGACCGGAAAACAACATATCCTTGTACGCATCTTCCTTCTTCACATACTCTTTGGCAGACTCGTACAAAATATCTCTGGCAGTATCATCCTCATCTTCTGCGTCTCCCAGATCAATATCACCATGATCCTCGGCAAATGGATTATAATTTGGATCTGCCGAATCCTCCTCGGCATCCCAGTCATACTCCTCTGCTTCATCAGATGCATCTTCCGACGTCTCTTCCTCCGGACTCTCCTCATCCTCGCCGGATACATCTTCCGGATTCTCTGTATCATTTTCCTCGTCATCGGAGGCTTCCTGCTCTGCCGCTTCTGCTTCCAGACGTTTTCTTTCCTTTTCCTGCTCCAGATCCTCCTCGGCTGCGGTCAGAAATCCCTCAAAAAGACGTTCTGCCTTCTTTGCCATCTTTTCCGGAACTGTCACTTTATAGCTCTCTGTCTCCTCATCATACTGCTTTACCGCACCTTTTACCTTGGAATACTCCAGATAACCTACAAAACGGTCTGCCATCTTCTCATCCTTCAGATTGCAGATATCAACCGTCTCAAACTCCTCTGCCGTTCCCTCTACCAACGGGGTTCCACAGTCTGCACAGACGGTAATACCATCTCTGTATTCTGTCTTACATTTTGGACACCACATAATTACGTCCTCCTCTTATTATTTCTATGTATTTATATACATATTTCATCTTTTCTATGGTAGCATACACCATATCAAAACTCAAGTTTTCCGGCGTTCTTTCACAAAGTCTTCACATCCCTCACCGGATAAACCGTACCACACAATACACCTGCCCCTCCGTATCCTGCAATACCACTAGATACCCGTCTTCCATTTCGTAGCGCATTGGCTGGATCATATCCCCCAGCTTTGCCTGACGACGGTACTCTGCCCGCATCTCTCGGACCGGGAAATCATCCGGCAGATACGCCGTTGCCATGCGGACATACTGACCATTGTTCACATGATGGTTTGTGTCCAGATGATACTCCTGTACCTGAAGGCCCTTCTGCGGCTGTCCCCCTTCCTTCGGAACAGCAATCTTACGTGAAACCTTTTCCATGGGAAGAGGCTCCTCGATTCCGTAAAGCTCAATATCCTCCGGCTGCACCATACATGGTCTGCCCTTTTTCATATCCAGAAGAGTCCATATAGAATACGCCTTTACCACCATATCCCCTGCTTCATCGTGGATCATAAAATTTCGATAACCGAACATTTTTTCGCTGCCGCATGCCTGTGTGGTGATCCGGATCTGTTCCCCCAGCTTCGGATAGCGATCTACCACGATCTGCCAGAAATTTAATACCCACATACGCTCTCTGCTGTAGGTGGTCTCCATCCCTACTCCCAGCTTTTCCGACTCGAAGCAGGTACAGTCCTGCAGATAATTCACAATCCCATCCAGACTCAGTCTGCCATTTTCTGCCAGTTCACTATATCTTACTCTGCTTTCAAATGAATACATATTCTTCCTCTTTTCTGAACAATTTGCTGCGAATTTAAGCAGTTTGTAAAGAAAAAAGGAGCCTCCATACTCTGGAAACTCCTTTCTACTGCAAGTTTACTGAAATAATAAATTATTTAACCAGCTCTTTAACCTTTGCAGCTTTACCTACTCTGTCACGAAGATAGAACAGTTTCGCACGTCTAGCTTTACCTCTACGTACAACCTCGATCTTATCGATGATCGGAGAATGAAGCGGCCAGGTCTTCTCAACACCAACACCGTTAGAGAACTTTCTAACTGTGAATGTCTCTCTTGCGCCACCGTTCTGTCTCTTCAGTACGGTTCCCTCATACACCTGGATACGCTCACGGCTACCCTCGATAACCTTTGCATAAACCTTTACAGTATCTCCGACACGGAAATCTGCAACTTCCTTCAACTGTGCATCTTCAATTGCCTTAATAATATCGTTCATGATGTGACCTCCTTATATTTTCGACATTCTTAATACTTATGTGCTTTCCGCAACCGTAACAGAGGAATATCTCTACTCACAACCACACTATCATATCATAAGAATTCCGCCAATACAAGCCCCTAATTCAAAAAATTTATATTTCAAATTTCGCTTTCTTATTCTGCCTGAAACAGCTCCATCAATTCTTCCATGGACAACTGATTGACAAAGACCTCGCCTGCCTCAATGACATTCTCGGACAAAAGCTTTTTGCGGGTCTGGAGGGCATCGATCTTTTCCTCGATGGAATCCTTCATGATCAGCTTGATCACCTGCACCTTCTTTTTCTGGCCAATACGATAAGCGCGGTCTGTTGCCTGCTCCTCCACAGCCGGATTCCACCATGGATCAAAGTGGATCACGGTATCCGCTCCGGTGAGATTCAGACCGGTTCCTCCTGCCTTTAAGGAGATCAGGAATACCTTTACCTTTCCCTGATTGAAGCTCTTTACGTACTCTTTACGCTGCTCCGGCTTTGTGGCACCTGCCAGATAATGATAATCAATCCCCTGCTCCTCCAGTTCTCCGGCAATAATATTGAGCATGGAGGTAAACTGGGAAAAGATGATTACGCTGTGTCCTCCGTCCAGAATGCCCGGAAGCTGTTCCATCAAGAGATCCAGCTTGCCGCTGCCTCCATGATAATTCTCGATAAAAGTTCCCGGATGACAGCAGATCTGACGCAGTCTCGTGAGTGCCGCCAGCACCTGCATACGGCCGCCGGCCGCCTCCAGTCCTTCCACTCCCTTCATCTCCTCCTGGATCCGGGACAGATAAGACAGATAAATCTTTTTCTGCTTGGCTGTCATTTCCGCCATACGCTTTGTCTCAATCTTATCCGGAAGCTCTTTTAACACTTCTTTTTTCATTCGCCGCAGAACAAAAGGCTGTATCCTTGTCCGCAGCTCCTTCATTTTATTCTGGTCATGCTCCTTTAAGATCGGCTTTTCATATGCGTCTGCAAACCGGGAATATTTCATAAAAAATCCCGGCATGATAAAATCAAAAATCGACCAGAGCTCCGACAGGGCATTTTCGATCGGGGTACCGGTCAAGGCAAACCGGTGATCCGCCGGAATACTCTTGACTGCCTTCGCCCCCAGAGAGGATGGATTTTTGATAAACTGCGCCTCATCCAGAAATACGTGATCATATTTCTGCTTCTGGTAGCTTTCCGTATCCTTCCGGATCAGAGGATATGTGGTGATCCACACATCATATTCTCCGTCCTGCCCGGAGATCAGTGCTTCCCTCTCCTCCGGTGTTCCCTGTACGATACAGGTCCGGATAGACGGTGCAAACTTCTGAAATTCATCCTGCCAGTTGTAAGCCAGGGAGGTTGGACAAACGATCAGGGACTTCTGTCCCGGGAAGGAACAGATATAAACGATTGCCTGCAGAGTCTTTCCGAGACCCATATCGTCTGCCAGAATACCACCCATGCCATAATGTGCCAGAGTTTTCAGCCACTGGAAGCCTACCACCTGATAAGGTCTTAAAGACGCTGTGACTGTCTTCGGAATTTCCCACTGCATCTGCTCCGGATGCTTGAGATCCTGCAGCAGCATTTCATAGGATTCCTGTCTTTGCAGGCGACTTCCCCGGGGCAGCATCCGTTCCAGAAACATTGCTGTACTCTTATGAAATGTCATTGTATTTCCATGGAATTCCTGATCATTCTCCAACATCCAGCGAAGGGAATGAAGCTGGGAATCTTCTTTCGTCAGATCAATAAAAGAACCATCCTTTAAACGGAAATATTTTCGTTTGAGCTGTACCGAGCGGAAAAAGGCCTCTAACTCCTCTCTCGGTATCTGTGCATATCCCAGATCGATCTCCAGCAAATTAATATCTGTATCTAATCGTATGTTGGCAGACATGGTTCCCATTTTACGGATGCCGTGGCTTTTATACTCTTTGGAATAAAATACCTTAAAATGATCCGTCAGCTCCGTGATCCGGTCCGTCATAAGCTCAAAGATATCATTCTCATTTTTTAACAGAAACGTATCTCCCTGCACCTGGAAATTCAAACCATAGAGAATGCTTAGCAGCCGCTCCTCCTCTTCTTTGTCCCTGACAAGGATAATATCTCCCTCCGGGAACTCCTCCCGCAGAGGATTCACACGATACTTGCCATAACAAAACTCCAGTCTGGCAGAGACATAATATTTCTTGCGCATCTGACTGACATCCAGATAAAGCTCCGGCTGCAGTGCCTCCACAATATAGCTTTCCCGAAGCTCCTCCGGCACCTGCACCTGCATAGACTTTTTAATGACCGGAAGAACCTTTTCGATAAAACGTTTTTTATTTTCTCCGCGAAATTCGATCTGCCGCTCCTTTGACTGAAACAGACTGGAATAAAACGGTAATAGATTACAGATATAGTCTCTTCCTGGCAAATAGATATCATGCTTATAATATAAGATTGAGCCGTCCTGTGACAGGGCATGCAATGCCTCTTCCCCCTCCTGCGCAAGGGTCAGTTCGTCTCCATCCATCTGCATGTCGAGAGAAAGCTCCGGCCGCCCCTCCACGATCTGCGCTGTTCCCATATCTTTTCCAAACAGATTAAGCTGGCATTCCAGTCCCTTTGCCAGATGTAACAGCTTTACCAGCATATTCTGGGACAGCACCATCTCCTGACGGCTGAACAAATTAGAATAATAGGTCTTTCCCAGCGTCTCCTGAATCTCGTAGATCTCTGTGAGATACGACATGACGTTAGCAGAAGCCTCATCAAAGGCACATTCTCCCGGAATAAAATAAAACTGCTTTCCGAGGCGGATATCCCGTTCCTCATAATAATCTGCAATAAATTTCTTGGTGTTGGTTACCTTATACATCTTCTCCGAGCCCGCATACAGGCTGAGATACGCCTTGGCATTCTGCTTTTTGAGCAGTGCCGGTATCGTGATCCGCAGCCCCAGATGATAATACGTAGGACTCAGACGGCGAAATTCCCTTTTCTGAAAATATTCAATGATCTGATATGCCGTTTTATCTTTTTTGTCAAGGTTCTCCCGCACATTTTCCCTCTGCTGGTAATCGGCAATAAACAACATCGTCGCCACCACATGCTTACAGGCTCCCTTCTGTTTTACGTGAGAGGGACAGTTGCAGGTATAAATCCATTCCCCCTCTTCAGAAACCTGAATCGTAACCACATACTGATTGCCCCCATGTACCACACTGCGATACTGACCGGTATTTTCATTCCATGTCACATCACTGACAGCGTGAGCTGCATAATAACGCATTCCCCGATAATATACCGTCTCTGAGGACGCCATACGGCGGATTGCCTCCCGTGTGATTCTTTCCATGCACGAAACCTCTTTTCTACTAAACAGATAACTATTGCGGATCCTTTACTTTATTTCATATATTACACTTCGAATTCATCTTCCAGCAGATGAAGCTTATCTGCCACAATGGACATTTTCCTTCCAAATGGGAATTCATATAATTCCTCTCTGGTCAGTCCCTTCAATTTCAGGACAAGAACAAAATATACACATACCGCTGCCACAAGAGCCGGCAGCAGAGAGATCACATTACTCTTTGTCAGCACATGGAACAGCTGGAACACAACAAATGTTACAACCCCCATGATCACAGAGGACAGGAACGGCACACAGAAACATTTGGTAATCTCCTGTTTAAAGCCCAGATGCGCACTAACGGAATATCCGTTCAATACACAGACAAGCAATGGATATGTGACATTACCGATCACCAGAGCATATACCCCAAGGCTTGTAAAACGCATCAGTCCCCATACCAGTACAATATGCACGATCAGGGAGATCAATGAATGGATCACCGGCAGACGCATCTGGTCGATGCTCTGCAAAACACCGCTTGTTACGGTAGATAACGCATAAAATATAATACAGCTTGATCCGATCATCATCATCATAGAGCCTGTCCGGTACTCCATAGAAGGATAAATCGAATGGATGATCGGCACTGCCAGCACTGCCATTCCTACCGCAGACGGGAATGCAATGATCATATTAAACTTGACTGCCAGATTTACCTTGCGGTGTACCGCATGCTTATCCTTGCCAATATAGGATGCTACAAGACTTGGCACCATAGAAGATGCGATTGCTGTAGATACAGCGATCGGTACACTGACCAGTGTACGATATTGTGTACTGTAAATGCCCTGCCAGGTACTGATCTGTGTGCCGCTGATCCCCTTTTCCAGCAATACCCAGTTGATCAGTGACACATCAATGATACCGCTGAGCTGATATACTGTCTGACTCAGAATGATCGGAATCGCCGTCCACAAGATCAGCTTGTAAGTCTCTCCCAGAGACATCTCTTCCGAGACACGATCCTTTCTCTGCTGCTTCTTCATCACCGGACGATACAGCAGATAGATCAATACCAGAAAGATCAGTGCCATCAACGCTCCCATACTGGTACCAAGGGTACCGCCGGCAGCTCCCCATGCAGAGAACTTTGCGGAAGCACTGTGGGCACGCATCATGAAAAATGCGGCAGACACACTCACGACCGCATTGACGATCTGTTCAAAGATCTGGGAAATTGCCGTTGGCATCATGGTCTTTCTGCCCTGGAAAAGCCCCCGGAGCGTTCCCATGATGGCTACCACAAAAATGGTCGGCGCCAGAATACGCAGTGGAATGGAAATCCCGTAAAAACTCTTAAAGAAATTTTTCTCCAGCCAGTCTGCACCAAAAAATACAAATAATGCTGCCGCACCACCTGTACAGACAGAGAAGATCATCGAACACCGGAAAATATGATATGCCTCTTTATATCTTTTTTCGACGCATTTAGCTGATACCATCTTGGATACCGCCATCGGCATACCATAAGATGAAATGATCAGCAATATATTATATATTTCGTAAGCAGATGAGTAGATCCCGTTTCCCTCAGAGCCAATGATATTGGCCATCGGGATCCGGTACAAAAGCCCGATCATTCGCACCAGGATCGATGCCACCGCCAAAATACTTCCCTGCTTTAAAAAACCGCTGGCAGCAGTTAATTTCTTATTTGTTGTTTCCATTCTGTTACCCATGCCTTTCCCACACCTGCATGCCAGAAACTGCAGGCTTATATTTCCTGTATCTTATCATTTATTCCCGTATAATTCCCAGATCCTGCAGGATCTGCTCCTGACGTCGTTCCATCTCGATCCGCTCCTCATCCTCCATATGATCATAGCCAAACAAATGAAGCATACTGTGAGCCGTCAGAAAACAAATCTCCCGTTTCAGGGAATGACCATATTCCTCTGCCTGCATTTTGGCGCGTTCCACAGAGATTACGATATCCCCCAGGATCAGTTCTCCCGTCTCCGGATGAAAATACTCTACCGCATTTTCCTCATCTTCCAGTACAGAAAAGTCTGCCGGTGCCGGATAATCCACCATCGGAAACGATAAAACATCTGTGGGTACATCCAGCTCCCGGAACTCCCGGTTGATCTCACGGATGGAATCATTATCTGTAAATGTTACATTTACCTCAAATTCATAGGGGCATTTCTCCTGATCTGCCGCCTGACGAATGACCTTTTCCAAAATCGTTTCATAATCAAAATCCAGTTTCTGATCTGTTTCATTTTCAAAACAAATTGTCATGGTAAACGAAAATCCTCCCTTATATCTCAAATGCATGTGCTATATAAAATGCTTTTAATGTATCTAACTGTGCATCCGTCAGCCCTGCCTCATCCAAACCGCCTTTATTGATACGGTTTGTAAATATACTCATCACCAGCTGGTCATCTGAAATCGCACCTCTTTTGCCATTTTTGCGAAGATATTCACTGGTGGAAACAATACAGTCACTCAGCATCACAATGGCCGCCTCCGGGCTTTTCGGTATCTCACTGCCCGTATTGTGCTGGCGGATCACTGCCACCAGATCCTCCGGAAAGCCATATTGTTCTGCCAAAACAGCATTGCCCTCCATATAATTCTCCGGAAACAGCATTCTTCCTGCCTCGTGAAACATTCCTCCCACTGCCGCCAGTGCCTCATTGCAACCCAGCTCCCTGGCCGCAAGCCCTGATAAACGGCTGATCTCATAGGAATGCTGATAAAGAGCATCCTCCTCCTTCAGTTGAAGGATCAGCGGAAAATCATCCTGCAGATATGCCATCATGTCAAATGCCTCCACAGAAGCTGCCTGCTCCGGTACGGCTGTCACAATCTCCGGTTCATCCGGCTCTGTAACATCATCCGCTGCCGGCACTGCTGTCATAATTTTCTGCTCGATGCCATTGACATCTTCCACATCCGATGACATGTCCTGTAGACCTGACACACCAATGCTGCCTGCTGACCCACAAATAATCTGCAAAATCCCACCGAAAACTGTCACAAAGACCAGACTGGAAATCTCCAGGATCAGGAAATATCTCTGCCGGAATATCTCACTGCTCTGAAAGCCACAACGGATCACAAACAATGCAATACATAATGCTGCCAGGATCACCCCGGCGTATGGCATTTCTTTTCTGTCACGCAGCATGGATAAGATCATGATGATCGCCGCTGCCATAATAAAATAACCCACCAGCAGATTGATATCCTTATGAACCAGTGCCGCATTGCACAGGTAGTCCAACATCAGGACTCCAAAAGTCACTGCCTTGATCTCGACAGACTCCAGATAGCCAACAACCGCCAACGGCAGCAGCCAGAACAGCCCAATATGATAACGGGATGCAGCGCCGATCAGACACAGGGAAACAGAAAAGGAAAACAGATATACTAACTTCTCCGGGATCTGCGCCCACAACATGTCCTCTCTTGCATGAAGCAGTGTCATAAATACCACACCAATGATCAGAGAATAACACACCTGCACCAGCATTCCTGCTATGGTCATCCGATTAACCCCGGCACATATCAATGCTCCCAGTATCAACGACAGATACATCACAATTGAGAACAGTCTTTTTTCATTTATCCTTTCCATGACGTGCCCCCTGCTCCTTTTTTCTTGCCTCGCGGCGAGCCTGTTTCTTTTCATAATCGTCATATGCACTGACGATCTGCTGTACCAGCGGATGACGTACTACATCCTTGTTATCTAAAAAGGAAAATCCAATATCCTCAACATTTTTTAGTACATTGATTGCCTGATCCAGTCCCGAAGCAGTTCCCGACGGCAGATCCCTCTGTGTCTGGTCTCC
>JBNMJP010000055.1:0-10339 GCA_050873905.1 Jutongia sp.
ACCTTCTGCAATACCAGAATGATAGGCACTGCGATCACTCCTGCAACAAAGATCTGTACCAGATTACC
Organism: Jutongia sp.; assembly: GCA_050873905.1. Lineage (GTDB taxonomy): Bacteria > Bacillota > Clostridia > Lachnospirales > Lachnospiraceae > Jutongia. The sequence continues at coordinate 69 of JBNMJP010000055.1, forward strand.
CGGAATCGATGCCACCGGTGCCACAAAGCTTCCATAAAGAATAATCTCTACGATATAATAACCGACAACTTTAATAATCGCTGCCACAAAAACAGCCAAAATCAAACGTCCCTTTCCTGCCTTCTTCCCTGCTACTGCTGCAAATGCAAAACCGATCAGACCACAGATTATAAAGGTAAACGGAGCCCATGAAACCCAGCCGGAGGTCAGATCAAACAATCCCATACCGAAAGCACCCGCTAATGCGCCGGTTCTCTTGCCATAAATCGCTGCGGCCACAAAAAGAGGGATATTGCCCAGATGGATCAGACCACCATTGGCTGCCAGAAACGGAATACGTACATTAATAAATGCCGTTGCCACATAAGTCAATGCGATAAATAATGCCGCCATTGTGATCTCAATGGTCTTGTTGCGTGAAGTTTCTGTCTCTGCAACATTCATCCCTGCTGCTGTCGTTGTCTCTTTTGCCATAATAAAATCCTTCTTTCATTTGTATTTCTCATTAAAGATCCTATATATGATAAGAAAAAACTGACAGTATGAAAACCACCAGTTTTTATATTTTTTATGGTACCAGATTTGTATTATCGGAATCAATCATTGTAAAATTGCCTGTGATATCCGGATATCTCTTAGAACAACCCTGTGATCACGCCGTCCTCATTGACATCAATGCCCTCTGCCGCCGGATGCTTCGGAAGTCCCGGCATAGTCATGACCGTACCGGTAATCGCTACCACAAAGCCCGCGCCTGCAGATACATATACCTCACGGATATTGATCGGGAAATCCTTTGGACAGCCAAGCAGCTTTGGATCATCCGACAGGGAATACTGATTCTTTGCCATACATACCGGCAGATCACCATAACCAAGCTTCTCCAGACGTGCGATTGCTTGTGATGCGGCAGGTGCATAGCTGACGCTTCCTGCTCCGTAGATTTCCTTTGCGATCGTCTCAATCTTGTCCTTGATCGGCTGCTCCGCCTGATACAGAGGAGCATAGTGGCTTTCTTTGTTCTCCAGAGTATTTAACACCTTCTCTGCCAGAGCGATACCGCCCTCACCGCCGTTCTCCCATACCTCAGACAAAGCGAAATCACAACCGCGTTCCCCGCAGAACTCCTTGACAAATGCCAGCTCGGCATCGGTATCGGATACAAAACGGTTTAATGTTACAACACATGGCACACCAAATTTTGATACATTCTCGATATGCTTTTCCAGATTGGCAATTCCTTTCTTTAATGCCTCCAGATTCTCTGCTCCCAGATCCTCCTTAGCAACACCGCCGTTGTATTTCAATGCACGGACAGTGGCTACCAGAACGACAGCGTCCGGCTTAAGCCCTGCCATACGGCACTTAATGTCCATAAACTTCTCTGCTCCCAGATCCGCACCAAAGCCGGCCTCGGTAATGCAGTAATCTGCAATCTTCAGACCTGTTCTGGTAGCACGCACGCTGTTGCAGCCATGGGCGATATTGGCAAATGGGCCTCCATGAACCAGAGCTGGTGTATTCTCCACCGTCTGGATGATGTTTGGCTTGATCGCATCCTTTAACAATGCCGCCATAGATCCAACGGCATGAATATCCTTTGCAAATACCGGCTCCCCATCATAATTGTAAGCAACAATAATACGTCCCAGTCTCTCCTTCAGATCCTTCATATTATCTGCCAGACAAAGGATTGCCATGATCTCAGAAGCAACTGATATAATGAAATGATCCTCACGTACCACACCGTCTACCGGCCTGCCCAGACCAACAACAATGTTACGGAGTACACGGTCATTCATGTCCATACATCTCTTCCATACGATCTGGTTTGTATCAATATTTAATGTATTGCCCTGTTTGATATGGTTGTCTAACATCGCAGCCAGAAGATTGTTGGCTGATGTGATGGCATGGAAATCTCCGGTAAAATGAAGATTGAGATCCTCCATCGGTACCACCTGTGCATAGCCGCCGCCGGCTGCACCCCCCTTAATACCAAAGCAAGGTCCCAGGGATGGCTCACGAAGGGCGATCACAGCCTTCTTGCCAAGCTTTGCAAATGCCTGACCGAGGCCAACCGTCGTCGTTGTCTTTCCCTCTCCTGCCGGAGTCGGATTAATTGCAGTCACCAGGATCAGCTTGCCGTCCGGCTTATCCTTCACGCGATCCCACAGCTCATCCGAAAGCTTTGCCTTATACTTTCCGTAAAACTCCAGCTCATCAGCCGGAATATCAAGCTGTGCTGCCACATCCTGAATCGGTTTCATTACTGCTTCCTGTGCAATTTCAATATCAGTCTTCATATTAGTCCTCCATTCGTATATTCATATAGCATCACAAATTCGCAAGGCTCCGGCAAAAGATTCGAAAAAGCTTCACTTTTGCCTTCGCGCATATTATATCACACTCTCCCCACAAAACACAATCAACACTTTCCGGAGAGATATGCAACGTAATCCCTCACAATATCATGCTCCGTATACTGATAAAGCATACGGCAGCCCACCATTTCCTCCACCTCATCAAAGAACAGCCTGCCATCGGGCAGCGGCAGAAAATCAATGCTGTACATCCCCGCAGAATGATCCGGCAGACACTTGATGAAGCAGTCAATATATTCTCTCTGTGCCGTGGTAAGTCCCATTTCACGGACACTTCCTCCGAGAGAAAAGTTTGACCGGAAATCCTTTTTCCCTTCCCGGAGCATCGCACAGTAAATCTCACCTGCCAGCACATAGACCCGCAGATCCCTGCTGTGGCATTCGATTTTTTCCTGAATCACCACTTCCCGTCCTGCCAGAACGTCTCTCCATTTTTCCTGATCTTCCAGCAGAAACACTTCGTTTCCTCCGTGACCGGATACGGATTTGATCACACCATGCCGCATTTGCTCCGGTGTAACCGCACCAATATGATCTGGGAAGCATTTCATTACTTCTGCATTTTCTATGTTGCTGTTACTTATGTTTCCCATTTGTGCCGGATCCGTCAGAAAAACCGTTGCCGGGCACCACTTTTCTTTTAAAACCTCCTCCGGTAAATGCTCCTGAAAATATACCATCATTTTATACTTATGATTTGCAAGCTCCACAAGACGGCTGTTATGATATACCGGAATGTTCCTTTCTTCATACCAGCGGCTCACCTGCGGATCTCTTGTCCGGTTTAATACAAGATCAGGATTTGTCATTTCAGAAAATTTTTGATAATCTTTTTTTGATACAAAAGAAAAATCAATACCTTTTTCTTTTCCTGCCTGTTGAAACACTTCGATAAATCCATGATTTTTCTGTGCTTCCTTGTCCTCGTAGATCAAATATGCTTTTTTCATGGGAGCACCGCCTTGTCCGCCGGATCATCATGGTTGTTTAACTTATTATAAATGTATCCCATTATCTTTTCTGCCACATTGACTCCGGTGCAGGTATGGATATTTTTGAAATGTGCATTGGAATTGACCTCACATACAATATCCGCCTTGCTGCTCTCCTCGTCAAACAACAGATCCACACCACAAAAATCAAGTCCAAGAACCTGAGACGTCAAAACCGCCAGATCACTTTCTTCCTTTGATGGTGTATATGGCTTCATACTGCCACCGTTGGTAATATTGGCACGAAAATCTCCGTTTTCCGAGTAACGTTCCATGGCAGCCACCACCTCGTCACCCACCACCTGCAGGCGCACATCCCGGCCGCTGCTGTACCGGTGATATTTCTGATATAAAAATGGCTTTCCTGCCAGCTTTTCCGTAAGCTGCTCCAGCATCTTCCGGTCCGAAGCCATATATACCTGCATGCCAAAGGAACCAAAACATTCCTTGACAATCATAGGATATCCAAGCCGCTCCTCCACAGTGTCCAAAAAATCAGACTTTGTATATCCGATATTTGCATAGGTCATAGGAGCCGGAATCGTCGGCAGCAGCCGGATTCTTTCTTTCGGATGCGCTGCGTTCCATGCAGCGAGGCGTAAATATGTCTCACATTTATCATCGCAGACTCCCACTGCCTCCACCGGATTCAGGACAGGAATCCCTTGTCTGTCCGCAAACAGGGACAGACTTTTTCCATAGGGAATGTCCTTATCCCAATAAATCACAAAATCATAATCTACTAGCCACGACGGCTCCTCTTCGATCAAAAGAAGTCTCTCCGCATTTTCTATAATGTCCAACGCCATCCCCAACCGAAGTGCTGCCTCCCTCAGCCATTCATAATGCTCCACAAACTTTCCGGTCCGTAGAAATGCATTGGTCACCAGCAGACCCTTATACCCATTCTTCTTATCATTATTCTGCATGATAAGCCTCCTCCTGATCCGCAAACTCCTGCGCCAGTGCAAATTCATCCCCAGACGCTGCAGCATCACCTGTGCTGTCACCATGTCCCAGATACGCTTCAAACTGCTCCATGGTCATCAGCACCTGACGAGGCTTTGTTCCCACTGCCGGTCCCACAACACCGGCTTTATTTAACTGATCAATGATACGGCCGGCTCTGTTAAATCCAATGGAGAATTTTCGCTGCAGCTGTCCTGCCGCAGCTCTTCCCGAATCAATCACAAAACGTCCCGCATCCTCAAAATATTCATCCACATCAGACTTCTTATCCTCCGAAGCACTGTCTGCCCCGGCAGGAATATCTACGATCTCCGTTACCTTGTCATTGTATACCGGCGTCTCATTGTTATTACACAGGAATGCAACCACATCCGACACTTCCTTATCCGACACGAAGGCACCCTGAAGACGTACCGGCTCCGAATAACCAGACGGGAAGAAAAGCATATCGCCCTTTCCCAGAAGCTTTTCTGCACCGCCCTTGTCCAGAATCGTTCTGGAATCAATGGCAGAGGATACCGAGAATGCAATACGGGAAGGAATATTCGCCTTGATCACACCGGTAATGACATTAACCGATGGTCTCTGGGTCGCCAAAATCAGATGAATGCCGGCTGCTCTGGCAAGCTGTGCCAGACGGCATACCGCATCCTCTACTTCCTTGGAAGCAACCATCATCAGATCCGCAAACTCATCCACAATGATCACAAGCAGGGGCATATGGGTATAACCGGCCGCTTCTGCATTCTCCACCGACTTGATCTTCTCATTATATCCGGCAATATTACGAACACCCAGCTCTTTAAACTTATTGTAACGGTCCATCATTTCCCGAACCGCCCAGTTCAGGGACGCTGCCGCTTCCTTCGGATCTGTCACAACCGGACAGTACAGATGCGGAATACCGTTATAGCAGCTAAGCTCTACCACCTTCGGATCGATCATGATCAGCTTCACTTCATTTGGATCTGACTTATATAAAATACTCATGATCAGCGTATTGATACAGACCGACTTACCGGAACCGGTTGCTCCGGCGATCAGAAGATGGGGCATTTTTGCAATATCCGTCACAATAACCTTGCCCCCAATATCCTTGCCCACGGCAAATGCCACCGGACTCTTTGCCTTTTCAAACGCTTCTCCCTCCAGCAGTTCCCGGAAATGTACCGAGCTTGGCTTCTCATTTGGCACCTCGATACCCACTGCCGACTTGCCAGGGATCGGTGCCTCAATACGAATACTTGGAGCCGCCAGACTCAGCTTCAAGTCATCCGCCAGATTGGTGATCTTGTTGACACGTACACCCTGTGCCGGAAGCACCTCGTAACGGGTAACAGTCGGTCCGCAGGTCACAGCGCCCATCTCCACCTCTACGTTAAAGCTCTGCAAAGTATCCTTTAAGCGCATGGCCGTTTCTCTGAGATCCTTATCACTTGCCCCGCTGCTCTCCTGCTTCGTTGGCAGGCTCAACAGATCAACCGGTGGAAACTGATATGGAATTGTTTCATTTTCTACCTTGCTGTCATTTAATGCATTAAAAGTATCGGAGTTTGATACATAATCGTCTCCCCCGATCCGCCCATGAGAAGACTGTTTCTTTGGAGCAGACTTCTTTTGCGGTACACTTCCCGGTACATTAGAGGAAACTGCCGTTGCTGTAGGAACCGTCTCACCGGCAAACGCCCCTTCTGCTCCTGCTGCTGCCTGTGCCAGCCCTGCTGTTTCAGAAACCGGTACTGTTACTTTCCCGGCCACAGAAGGCGTCATCCCTGACAAACCGGCTCCAGCAGAACCTTCTCCCACCGGAGGCTTTCCAGATACTGCCGGTTCAACCTGTGCAGGATCTGCCGCACCACGGAATTTATGATTCATTTCTTCCCGATAAATCGGAATATCCATTTCTGACTTTTTCTCAGATACCGGCTCTTTCACCAAAGGCTCCAAAGCGGAAGCTGCAGACTTCTTCTCAACCTTCGTTGTCATCTTCTGTGGCTCCGGACGCTCCTGTACCACATCACCCCCGGGAGCAACATTCTCCTCACCGATAATCTCCTGCATTCCCACAGGAATACTAAGCTCGGGTGTCTCCTTCTGATTCTCCGGCTTCGCTGCCTCCCATGCCTTTGCTGCCGCCGCCTGCTCTTTTTTCTTCTCTTTTTCTATCTTTTTGAGCTTTTCCTTTTGTTCCTTTGCCGCAATCCGTTCCTGCTTCTCTCTGGCCTCAATCTCATCCAGCCGCCTGCCAGCCGCCTGCAGATCTACTGCATGCAAAGGCATTCCGGCTCTATTAGAAGCTGCCTGATCTGCCCGCCTGCTTTTTGGAATTACACGGTAAGAAGGCTCTCTATAATCCGTTTCTTCCTGCACAAAACGGTCGTATTCCTCCTCCATCTGCTCCTTATAAGCATTTTTCTTGCGAAGAGATGCCATCATTTCCAATCCATGAAAAATATATGCGCAAAGCAGGATCATACCAAGGAGCACAACAGCCGCGCCTCCCTTACCGATCACCGAAGACAGTGCTGTCCCTATGCCGCGTCCGATAATACCACCGCTGCTCTTTCCGTGCTTTGCCACATCCTCCAGTGACATATAAAGACATTTGAAATATTCATGGTGCAATACGTGATTGCTCGTAAAATATTCCGTCAGGATCTCCTGTTGAAAGATCAGTTCCGTCAACGCCCCCAAAAGAACAACTAAAACTCCCGCACTGATGATCTTGCGTGGAACCCTGCGGTCTCCGGCATTGACAACCGCAAATACATAGCCAATGACTGCCATTGCCGGCATCAGCCAGGAGATCCATCCAAATAATCCAAAGTGAATCCCGGTGAGAACAATGCCAATCTTTCCACATATGCCCAAAAAGCACAAATAAAAAAAGATACTGATGATCGATAACACAAGAATCGTAATTCCTGTCTCAAATGCCAGTTGATCCTTATATGTATTAATCTCATCGGCAGTTCTTTTATGTTGTCTCGCTGTATTCTTCGTCCCGGACGCTTTTCTTCCGCCAGCCGTACTCTTTCTGCCTGCAGATTTTTTTCCGTTAGATGCCGCTTTTCTTCCTGATGTATTCCTCCTGGATGCCGTACCTGCCGCTCCTGAACTTTTACGTTTCGCCGTGCTGCTCTTTCCCGCTGTCCCGGATCTCGTCTGGCTCCCGGTTGCCCTTGCTGATGATTTTCTTGCCGCTGCCATACTCTTCCTCATTTCTACATTTTATATATCTCAATTTACTGATATCTCAAAAAACATTTGATCAGCATAATATATGCAATATCAGATACCTTTTATAATTTCATATTCCCACACTTACTTCTACGCCCGAACAGATGCAATGATCGATACAATTCCAACCACTGCACAGTAAATTGCAAAATACTTAAATCTTTTTCCCCTGATCAATCCCATCATAAAACGGATCGCCAGATAACCGGAAACCGCCGCTACCAGCATGGAAATAATACAATACAAAACATCAGTCTGTGTCAATGCCAGAGAAGAAAGGTCTCCGATCTCCAATAACACAGCTCCTAAAACTGCCGGTATGGACATAATAAAGGAATACTTCACGGCAAATCTCTTGTCAAAGCCACAAAGCAGACATGCAGTGATCGTGGTTCCTGATCTGGACACTCCCGGCAAAGTTGCAATTCCCTGAGATACTCCCACCAGCGCTGCTTCTCCATAGCGGATATCCTTTGGTTTTTTGCTGCCCGGCTCCACCAGATCCGCAATCACAAGAAAAACTGCCGTCATAAGCAGACAGCATGCCGGCACCAATGCGATCTCATTGGCCTGCTCCACATAATCCTTAAAGATCACGCCGATCAATCCTGTGGGTATCGTTGAAACGATCACCAGCGTTACATATTTACGATAAGAGCTCCGGACTACTTTATGATAAGGACGCTGCTTTCCGGTAAGATTCTGAAAAAAACGACCCACATTGGAAAAACTATCTCCTAAAATATGAAAGCCCTCCCGGATCAAATGACTGATGTCATTCCAGAATGCCACAAAAATTGCCAGTAATGTACCAAAATGAAGCATGACATCAAAAAACATCCCGCCGCTCTCCAGATCCACATGAAGAAGCTGTTTGATCAACACCAGATGCCCAGAGCTGCTCACCGGTAAAAATTCTGTCAATCCCTGTACTAATCCAAGCAAAATTGCCTTCCATAGAGACATATCATTTCCTCCTTTGTGCTTTCCATCTCATTTTAACCTTAGCTTCTTATTATAGCGTTTTTTGTTTGGAATTGCAAACAGACGCATATTCGAAAAGATATGGCAGATTGCCGCAAATCGACACATGAGGCATATATCAAAAAAGCTGTCCCACATCTGTGAGACAGCCACTTCTCAAACATTAATCCCCTATATCTGCGTCAGTAACTCTTTCTCGGCAGCTTCCAGCTCGGTTTCAGAATAATCCATAGAAAGAATCATCTCTCTGGATATTCCATTTTGGAGCATTTTGCGTATCGCATTCATTCTTTCCTCAGAACGTCCCTTTTTTTCACGTTCCTCTGCGTAATCTTTTGCATAGTTTCTTGCATAGTCCTCTACCGTTTTACACATTTCTCCAAAACCTCCTTCTGTCTCTTTGAAATACCTGACTGCTTTGCTTAATTCAGGAAATTTTGCATCCTCAAACACATCTGTCCGCAAAAGCAGTTGAAGCAGTTCGGATCTATCCGAACCATCTTGAACCACTGTATTGGCAAAAAAGATATCCTCCCCGTCATCGACAGGTACATAGCCTTCTTCATCTGTTTCCATGCACCGCTTCACATGTGTGATCATCTGACCATTGAGCAGTGCAACATACTCCGTGATATATAGGATAGTCACCTGCGGGATGTCTGAAAAATCTGTCCCCTTTGGTGTATATGCTGCCGTAGTCGATGCCGCATAGAACCGATTTCTCTTGATATCATCGTTTCCGGTGCCTTTCTGCATCTCAATGTTCATGTACGTTCCATCCTCCAGAATACACAGTACATCGAGAATGATCTCCCGGTGCAGGCTCGTCACAACACACTGCGGCGTCACTCTTATCACCGTCAACTGCGGTCTGTCCAAAAGTGCACGGAGTATTTCCTGACAGACCTCTTTTCGTTCCGCCACCAGACGAAACATAGCGTCATCTATGATCCTCAGGTTTTCTGCCGTTTCTCTCGTAGCTTTTGAATATTGTTCATAACCCATTATCCTGCCTCGCTTTCCCTGCTTATCGCAGAATTTCCGTGAAACAGGAAAGGTTCGGCTTCTGTGTTAATCATATCATATATCTGCGCACGGTTTCTGCGCATATCGGAGTTTCGCAGAAACTCCTAATATGAGCCCTTTGGGGCTCATTATATCATCATCCGCCCTGCAAATCAACACCTGACCACCTGTGAAACCCTCCTGTTGTCCTTTGATTTTTGCCAGTATAACAGGGAAATAAATACATGACAATAGAGTTTCGGGAAATGCCATTTTGTACGCGGCAGATTTAAATAATTGCCGTGTTTGACGCGATAAAATAGCGATCACACCAATTATAGTTTCAAACATAAGAAACTTGTATACAAATGATTGGTAACTATAATGGCGCCAATCATTTTCTACGACAACATAGCACAATTACCCTGTTTTCCGACACATTTAACAAATCTCTTCCTGTGTTAATTTGTTAAAATAATAGTTGATACTATTTTACATTATCGCACTGAAAGGAGTAAACAAATGAAGAAGAAACTAATCGCGTGGCTGTGTGCCACATCACTGATCGTCTGCGGGACCGTAGAGCCATCTGCTGCCCGGGCAGCCAAAAAGCCGGTCTCACTTGCAAAGACCAGCCTTACCCTGAAACCGGGGGCTTCTAAGACCCTCAAGTTGAGAAAGACTGCCGGAGTAAAGA
>JBNMJP010000056.1:0-10313 GCA_050873905.1 Jutongia sp.
CCTTCACCTGACATTGTCTTCCGGCATTTCCGGCTCGATCAATTCTGCCAACATTGCAGCCGATACTCTCCGGCAAGAATTTCCGGATCGTAAGATCTATATTATTGATTCTCTGGCGGCTTCCTCCGGTTATGGTCTGCTAATGGATAAGCTCGCAGACCTACGGGACGAGGGAAAGGATATCGAAGAAGTTCGTCAGTATGCTCTGGATCACCGTTTAAATGCACAGCACTGGTTCTTTTCCACGGATCTTTCCTTCTATGTAAAAGGAGGACGTATTTCAAAAGCCTCCGGTGCCGTGGGTACGGTACTTGGCATCTGTCCCCTTTTAAATGTAAACAACACCGGTCATTTGATCCCACGTTATAAGATCCGCAGCAAAAAGAAAGTTATCGCAGCCATTGTGGAGCGTATGAAGGAAAATGCCGAAAACGGTCTGGATTACGCTGATAAATGCTTTATTTCCCATTCCGACTGCTATGATGATGCAAAAGCTGTCGCCGATAAAGTGGAAGCCGCATTTCCTCATTTGAAAGGCCATGTAGAAATCAACTATATCGGTACTACAATCGGAAGCCACACCGGTCCGGGAACCGTGGCTCTGTTCTTCTGGGGCAAGGAACGTACCGAGTGATAAATATCAGAAATACGGAAAGATTTGAACATTTTCCTGCTATATAGAAAAAGTCCCATAAACACTATATCGCAAGTGCCTATGGGACTTTATAATTTCTATAATATTTTAATATCGATTACTGCATCTGAGCTGCAACCTCTGCTGCGAAATCCTCTTCCTTCTTCTCGATTCCCTCACCGGTCTCGAAACGGATGAACTTCGTTACAACAAGCTTGCATCCCTCTGCCTTAGCAACAGACTCTACATACTTGCCAACAGACTCTTTGTTCTCGCCCTTGAAGTACTCCTGCTCCAAAAGACAAACTTCCTTGAGCTCCTTGTTCAGACGGCCTGTGATCATCTTCTCAATGATCTCATCCGGCTTCTTTGCATTCTTAGGATCGTTCTTTGCCTGAGCAAGAAGGATTGACTTCTCATGCTCCTTGTAATCAGGATCTACATCGTCAGTAGATACATACTGTGGACGAAGAGCTGCAACCTGCATTGCTACGTTCTTCAGGCACTCCTTGACTGCGTCGCTGCCAGAATCAGTATCAGCAACGACAAGTACGCCGATCTTTCCACCACCGTGGATATAAGGAACAACAAGACCATCTGTTGTCACCTTCTCGAAACGACGGATATTCATGTTCTCACCGATCACGGCGATCATAGCCTTGAGTTTCTCCTCAACAGTACCGGCATCCTCTGCTGCCCACTTCTCAGCCATAAAGTCTTCCATACTTGCAGCACTGGAATTCTTTACCTGAGCAGCTACCTCAGCAACATATGCCTGGAACTTCTCGTTCTTTGCCACGAAATCAGTCTCACTGTTTACCTCTACGATAGAAGCAACCTTGCCATCCTCTGCAACGTCAACAGCAACAATACCCTCTGCTGCAATACGTCCGGACTTCTTAGCAGCCTTTGCAAGACCATTCTCTCTTAACCACTCTACTGCCTGGTCCATATCTCCCTCTGTTGCAGTTAATGCCTTTTTACAGTCCATCATACCTGCACCAGTCATCTCTCTAAGCTCTTTTACCTGTGAAGCTGTAATTGCCATTGTGATTTCCTCCATTTATGATTTTTGATTATTCTGCGTCCTCTGCCGGAGCATCCTCGCTCATTGACTCACCCTGATTTGCTTCGATAACAGCGTCAGCCATTGTAGAAACAATAAGCTTAACGGCTCTGATCGCATCATCATTACCTGGGATTACATAATCTAACTCTTCCGGATCACAGTTTGTATCAGCGATACCGATAAGTGGAATACCTAATGTATGTGCCTCCTGGATACAGATTCTCTCCTTCTTAGGATCTACTACGAAGATAGCGTCAGGGATCTTCTTCATCTCCTTGATACCGCCAAGGTTCTTCTCAAGCTTCTCCCACTCTTTCTTCAGACCGATTACTTCCTTCTTTGGAAGTACATCAAATGTACCATCCTCAGACATAGCCTCGATCTCTTTGAGTCTCTTGATACGAGTCTGGATTGTCTTGAAGTTTGTCAGCATACCACCGAGCCATCTCTCGTTTACATAGTACATACCGCAACGCTCTGCCTCAGTCTTGATAGAATCCTGAGCCTGCTTCTTTGTACCTACGAAAAGGATGTTACCACCGTTTGCAACGATATCCTTAACTGCGTTGTAAGCTGTGTCTACCATACCTACAGACTTCTGCAGATCGATAATGTAGATACCATTACGCTCTGTGTAAATGTACTCAGCCATTTTAGGGTTCCATCTTCTTGTCTGATGTCCGAAGTGAACACCTGCTTCCAGTAACTGTTTCATTGAAATTACGCTCATTTTGTTTACCTCCAATTGGTTAATGTCTCCATATGCTTCCCGGAACCAGTCCGGCACATGACCGCGAGCACGGCACCAATACTTGATCCGCATATGTGTTTACTTGTTTTTATGCGTCACGGACAAACTTTCCGCAAACACACTAGAATAGATTATCATAAAAAATGCCTGTTGACAAGGGGGCAACAGACATTTTTTCACTTTTTATCATTTCTGTCCGGAAATGCAGATAAATTTTGTGCTCTGATCCGGTTTTACCGCTTTTACAGTCCCAAAATTTTCTCTACGGTTTTCTGCATATCCTCTGTCTCGCAGACCGTATCATGAAGAACCGGTGCGCTGCGTATCTCTTCCACTGCCTTTGGAACCTTGGTGCCGGATACCTTTTCCAGCTCATCGATCAGTGCAAAATCATCCATCCCTTTGTACTTCTCATCAATGGCACCCATAACGCTTGTGCCGAATTTATAAGGGCTTGCTGTGGATGCAATGATCGTCTTGGCTGTATCACCGGTCTTTTCCTTATATGCATGGTATACTGCGGAAGCAACTGCCGTATGGGTATCCATCACATATCCGGTCTTGTCATAAACGCGCTTGATCTCTGCGGCGCACTCCTCTTCGCTTGCCCAGCCGCCGACAAAGTCCTTTAACTGTGCCTTCATCTCATCTGTCACCTCATACTTGCCATCGGTGGCAAGAGAGTTCATCATATCAGCCGTTGCCTTTGCATCCTCTCCGGCGATCTTGAAGATCAGTCTCTCCAGATTGCTGGAGATCAGAATATCCATAGATGGAGATGTTGTCAGAATGAAGTCACGGTTCTTGTCATATACACCTGTCTCAAAGAAATCAAACAGGACTTTATTTTCATTGGAAGCACAGATCAGCTTGCCAACAGGCACTCCCATGTTTTTGGCATAATATGCGGCAAGGATATTTCCGAAATTACCGGTAGGGACTACAAAGTTCACCGGCTCGCCTTCCTGAACTACACCCTGTCCCAGAAGACGAGTATAAGAATATACATAATAAACAACCTGTGGTATAAGACGTCCAATGTTAATAGAGTTTGCAGAAGAGAACTGATACCCCTTCTCTGCCATGGTCTTTGCAAGCTCCTTGTTGTTGAACATGGCTTTTACACCGCTCTGTGCATCATCAAAGTTGCCGGTAATACCAACAACCTTTGTATTCTTTCCTTTCTGTGTCACCATCTGACGCTCCTGAATCCGGCTGACACCGTTCTTTGGATAAAATACAATGATGCTTGTTCCCTCTACATCTGCAAAGCCTGCCAGAGCTGCCTTTCCGGTATCTCCGGAGGTTGCTGTAAGGATCACGATCTCATTGGTGATGTGATTCTTTTTGGCAGATGTGGTTAAAAGATGTGGCAGAATAGATAATGCCATATCCTTAAATGCGATGGTGGCACCATGGAACAGCTCCAGATAATATGTACCATCCTTCTCTACCAAAGGTGCGATCTCCTTTGTATCAAACTTGTCATCGTAAGCTTTTGTGATACAGTTTTTCAGCTCTTCCTCTGTAAAATCGGTGAAGAACTTTTTCATAACCTCATAAGCGGTCTCCTGATAATTCAGCTTTGCAATCTCTGCAAAGGACTTGTCCAGTGACGGAATACTTGTTGGCACAAAAAGTCCTCCATCCTCTGCCAGTCCCTTTAAGATGGCCTGGGATGCTGTAACTGTCTTTCCTTCACTTCTGGTACTTCTATACATTGGTTCCATGTCTTTCCTCCATTCTGATCCGCGATCTGATGCAATGATGCCGGTTCCAAAAGATATCCCCGCACCAGCTGATGCCACGGATTGCTTCCTCGCTATGCTTTTGGAAGAAATTTTACCATATCAAAGGCCTTATTTCAAGACGCAACTCACAGCGTGAGGCAAAATCCCACGCCGCAAAGCTGTCATCCTGTTCTTTATTATTTAAAAAATTCGTGTCCCTGATGCCGGAACAGTCTCGTGAGGCTCCGGTCAAACCAGCTCACGTTGCCGCCATCCGCATAACGCCGGTCCATAAAATACAATGCCCCCTGGGAACCGTCTACTCCATGCAGTGCTTCATCCACCGCCTTCTTGGTGTCCTGTGTCGCTTCCGCTCTGGAATAACTTCCGTCGGAGATCGGCGAAAACTGTCTCGGTGCAAACACGACCGCCTGGATAGAGGACGGAAACTTTCCGCTTTTCACCCGGTTTAGAATAACATTTGCCACCAGAAGCTTGCCCTGATGATCCTGATCCCCTGCTTCCGCCTGAACGATCTTTTCCAGAATCATCCGGTCACTTTCACTGATCCGGACACCACAGCATTTTTGTATTTCCAGCATTCTCTGCTTTCTTGCTCTCTCTTCCCGCATCCGTTTTACTTCTAACTGATGCTCCTTCACCCGTACCGCTCTTACCTGGTCGAGTTTTTTTATTTTACATGTCATTACCGCAGTGTCTGCCACCGGCAGACTTTCCTGCCACCGCTGCACCTGGGACGGCAGACCGCTCTGCTCACTGACCGGAGCCAGGGCAACTACTTCCTGGGACTGCATATTCCACAGTGAAAGACCTGCACTGATCGCAATCACCACTGCTCCCCGTACAACTTTTATTTTCCTCATGGTATTCTTCACCAAACCTTTCCCGGCTCATATCAATAATGATGTCTTTCTGAGACAATATTATTTTTACTCTCTATTCTATGAACCATTTTGAATTTTGTTACAAAAACATTACAAATTATATTTTCACTTTTTATCTTTTATTCGTATTAGTTTATATTTTTGTAACATTTGATGAATTTTATACACTCATTTCCATATTTTTCTAAAAAATTTCGGGCATTGTTCGACAAAAAACACAATTCTGCAAAGATTTTGTTCCTTACGATCCTTTCCAAAATCCTTCATAATAAAAAAGCCTCCGGAAAATCCACAAATTCTCCGAAAGCATTTTTATTCATATAGAATGCAATTCTGATATGTAATTTGAAAAGCGGGGTTCAAAAGAGATTTCACAATAAATTCTGTGATATTCTTCCGACGACAACTCCGATATATAATTGGATGCATACTGAATCCCAATACCAGCAGCCCGCAGCTGATCTGCCGCTTTATTATAAGCAACAGCCGCCTCTGTATCCGTAGGATATCTGCCGATAATGCGATCTCCATTAACATGGATCTTTGCCACGTATACCACCGGATAAACATTCTGCTGACGGGATACCCCATGATAAGAATTCAAAATCTCAATATTGGCATAACGGAAATCATGATCATTACCATTCACAAAACGGTAATCCCGGTTCTCCACCGCAAAGTTTTTAATTCCGTAACGGGATGCAATATTGACCTGCATTCCATAATCTGCCACGAACAGATGTCTCCCGCGGCGCATGATGGAATGATGGGAATAATAAAACAGATCATCCGCATCAAAAAGAAGAACATCCTCCTTCGACAGATAATATTCAAAATAATTAGTCTGCAGATAAATGGGCGTCTTAATATAGATCCCATTATTTTTAAAATTATTTAAAACAACCCATTTGGAAAAGGGAAGCTCACAGGTGCGGTAATCATCCGGCCGAAAATGAATCTCCGATTTCAGAAGATTTAACGCGATCGTATATGTCTTATGGGCTTCCTCCTGTGTGGCGAAGCTGCCCAGACTGATATGTTTTCCACGAAACGTCACGGAAGACCGGAAATAAATATCCCCGTTCTTTTTTCTGGCCTGAAATACCCCCGGAAGCAGCTTCATAATCCCATCCCTCCTGCTTTCTTTAGTGTATAGCCCTTTTTATTGTTTCTGTTTCCGATAACCTCGCAGCACGATCTTTTCCAGCTTGCGTTTTAATACGATCTGGATCTCCTCATGCTTTGCGATCTGCTTCACCAGAATCGAATAAATCCCAGCGCGGTTTGCTCCCCACACATCGGTAAAGATCTGATCTCCTACAAACAGCGTTGTCTCCGGTGTGGTCTCCATGCGCTTCATCCCCTCCTGATATCCCTTAGGAGACGGCTTTCCTGCTTTAAACACATAGGGAGTTTTTACCACATCCGCAAAGGGCTTCACGCGGTAATCCTTATTATTTGAAATCACACAGGTCTGAAAGCCCAGCTCCCGCAGATGTTCAAACAGCTCGATCGCCCGGGCCGTTGCCGGCTGATCATGTTCTACAAGTGTATTATCCACATCAAACAAAACTCCCCGGTATCCCTTTTGGTAATACATCTCAAAGGGAATCTCATAAGTGGAATCATAATCTTCCCTGGGATAAAACTGCTGAAACATGGTTTCCTCCTTACATCTGCTTTGCCAGATTGATCATCTCGATAGCACCAAGAGCACAATCATAGCCCTTGTTACCTGCCTTTGTGCCGGCACGCTCAATCGCCTGCTCGATATTATCTGTTGTCACAACGCCAAACATCACAGGAACTCCTGTCTCCAGTGAAACACTGGCAATGCCCTTGGATACCTCTGCACATACATAATCGTAGTGGCTTGTGGCACCACGGATCACTGCTCCGAGACAGATCACCGCATCATATTTTCCGGACTCTGCCATCTTCTTTGCCATCACCGGAATCTCAAATGCTCCCGGTACCCATGCCAATGTGATATCATCATCCTCCACATTGTGACGAACCAGACCGTCCCTTGCTCCGGCAACCAGCTTGGATACGATAAATTCATTAAAACGTGCTGCTACAATACCGATTTTAACGCCTTCTGCTACTACTTTTCCCTCTAATACTTTCATGATAATTCTCCTTTTCTATGATATATATCGTTCACTCAAATTTCCCACACAAATAAAATATTGGAATCTCCCATAATATTTCTTATGTCCAATTACTTAGAATATGATTTTTGCCTTTTTGATTTCTTGAATTCCGCGGGCTGTGTCTGAAAATTATCTTGGCAGCCTACGGTTTTCGAAAAATCTAATTTCTTTGCTGTTTCGATGTTTGAGTCATCTACAGTTTCAAAATGTGTCCCATTTTTTCTTTCTTCGTTTTTAGGTAGAAGCTGTCATATTTGCCCGGTTCCATCTCGATCGGCACACGCTCTACGATTTCCAGATCATAGCCGGCAAGACCGTATACCTTTGCCGGGTTATTTGTCATCAGACGAAGCTGGTGAATGCCCAGATCTACTAAAATCTGCGTACCAATTGTATAATCTCTTGCATCCTCCGGGAAACCAAGCTCCAGATTGGCTTCCACGGTATCGCGTCCGTTATCCTGCAGCTCATAGGCACGGATCTTATTGATCAGTCCGATTCCTCTGCCCTCCTGACGCATATAAAGCAGAACGCCTCTGCCCTCCTTGGCGATCATCTTCATGGCTGCATCGTACTGCTGACCGCAGTCACAACGTGCAGAACCAAGGGCATCTCCTGTCAGGCACTCGGAATGAACACGGCACAGAACCGGCTCACCGTCTGTAATATCTCCCATAACAAGTGCCACATGATGCTCGCCATTGAGTTTATTCACATAACCGTAAATGGTGAACTGGCCATATCGTGTCGGCATCTTTGCCTTTGCCACGCACTCCACCAGCACCTCATGCTCCTTGCGGTACTGGATCAGATCTGCGATCCTGCCGCATTTCAACTGGTGCTCCTTAGCAAACTCCAGAATATCCGGTGTTCTTGCCATGGTGCCATCCTCTTTCATGATCTCACAGCAAAGTCCCACCGGCTTTAAGCCTGCCAGTCTGCAAAGATCCACCGTTGCCTCGGTATGTCCGTTACGCTCCAGCACACCGCCTTTCTTGGCCAGAAGCGGGAACATATGACCCGGACGACGGAAATCCGATGGCTTTGCATTATCGTCTGCCACCATTCTTGCCGTGATTCCCCGCTCATAAGCGGAGATTCCCGTGGTAGTGTCCTTATAATCAATGGATACCGTAAATGCTGTACAATGGTTGTCTGTATTTTCTGCACACATCTGTGGAAGATTCAGCTTATTGGTGTACTCCTCCGACATTGGCATACAGATCAGCCCCTTGGCGTAGCTTGCCATAAAGTTCACATTTTCCAATGTGGCAAACTCTGCCGCACAGATCACGTCTCCTTCATTTTCCCGATCCTCGTCATCCATCATCACAACGATCTTTCCCTGACGCAGATCCTCCAATACTTCTTCAATGGTATTAAACTTTGTTTCCATAATCATCTTGCCTTTCTATTTGTCATTAAAACCCATATTTTGTAAGCATTTCCAGGGTAATTCCCTTTTCCTGTGGTGTATCTTGGGATTCTTCCGCAGGAATCGTCAAAAAACGCTCGACATATTTGCCTACCGGGTCATTCTCCAGATTGACAATATCGCCCTTCTTTTTGTGTAACAGCGTGGTTTCCTCCCCTGTGTGAGGGATCACCGACACGGAAAAGCTCTTGTCTGTGAGGAGAGCCACCGTGAGACTGATCCCGTCAATGGCAATGGAGCCTTTTTCTATGATATAACGCAGTATCCCTGCCGGAGCGCCAATCTCCACCCACACGGCATTACCTTCCTTTCTCGTCGAAAGGATCGTTCCGGTGCCATCAATATGACCCGCCACGATATGACCGCCAAATCTGCCGTCTGCTGCCATGGCGCGCTCCAGATTCACATGACTGCCTCGATGAAGAGAGCCCAATGAGCTTCTTCGCAGCGTCTCTGCCATCACATCCGCCTGAAACTTGTCCCCCTGCATGGAGGTCACCGTCAGACAGACACCGTTGACCGCAATACTGTCACCGATCTGCGTGCCCTGCAGCACCTTATGGGCTGCTACCGTAAGCACCGCTGATTCTCCACCTGTGGCAATGGAATCAATGGTTCCCACTTCTTCAATAATACCTGTAAACATCTTTTCCTCCTTTCCTGATACCTTCGGGTATTCTATAAGAAAGAAAAAAGTCCCCGAAAAAACGGGGACATCAAAAAATCATATATCAACACTTCTCTCATCCAGACTGTACTGTCGGCCTTGGAATCTCACCAAATCATGTCATAAAAATGACTCACGGGCTGATGTGTCACAGCAGGCAATGCCATCTGTGCACAAATACCGTCGGTCGCGAATTTCACGCTGCCCCGAAGTTTATTTACTTTCCGTTCCTTATCATAGCACAGCCGCTTATGGTTTGCAAGAAAAAATATCTGTAACAGCCGCACCACACACCTGAATCATCAGGAATCACTGCGTCACCGGCAGTGCGATCACAAAACATCTGCCTCTATCAGAATGTCCTCACCGAAAGAAGTAATTTTACGGTTGGTTAATATCCATGCCTGATCCGGCGTATCCACGCCAATGCCTCTCACCGGAGTGAACCCTTCATCCCCTCCAAAGAGCTTTGGCGCAATGTAAGCCTGGACACGCTGCACGATCCCTGCCTGCAGGGCACTGTAATTTAATGTACCGCCCCCCTCCAGAAGGATACTGTCAATTTTTCGTTCTCCAAGCTGTTCCATCAGGTCCACAAGATCCACTCTGCCATCCTTCTTTTTGGTCACAAGCACATGCACTCCCTTTTCCTCATAGGCCGCCATCCGCTCCGGATCCTCCGTCACTGTGGCAAGGATTGTTTCCGCTTCTCCCGCAGTCCAGGCGATCTGACTGTCAAGAGGCGTTCTGAGACTGCTGTCACAAATGATACGGATAGGATCTCTCCCTTCCGCAATACGGCAGGTCAGCAGCGGATCATCTGCAAGCACCGTCTGCACTCCCACCATAATGCCCGTGTATTTATTGCGCATACGCTGTACGTGGGCTCTTGCCTCTTCACCGGTCACCCATTTGCTGGCACCTGTATGACAGGCGATCTTGCCGTCCATGGTCATGGCATACTTC
>JBNMJP010000057.1:0-10237 GCA_050873905.1 Jutongia sp.
GCTGTGACTTTACTCTCGCTGCCAGTTCCCCCTTCTGAAATGGCTTTGTCACATAATCGTCTGCACCGATCTCCAGGCCGGCCACCTTGTCTGCCTCAGAATCTCTGGCACTCAGCATGATCACCGGAATTGTACTGAACTCCCGAATTCTTTTACAAACCTGAATTCCATCTACTCCCGGCATCATAATGTCTAAAATCGCAAGATCAATTTTCTCCCGGCCAAATACCTTTAACGCCTCGGCCCCATCATACGCTTTAAATACACGAAATCCCTCTCCTGTCAGATGGATCTCCACCAGCTCCGCAATATCGGGATCATCATCCGCCACCAGGATCGTTGCTGCATTCTCCCTCATTCTTATTCCCCCTTCCCACGAAAACACCCATGGAACATGTCTCTTTATAGCATAACATATCCCATGGGTATCATAAATTACAAATTTATTAAAATTTCAATCCTCTTTTATCGAGAATACTATTCTTCCGGTGTCTCTCCCCACAATTTACGCAAAAGAGCGATCTCCCGGCGATAACCGTCATCATCATTCGGGGTCTCCAGAATAAACGGCAGATCCCTCAACACCGGATGATTGATGATCCGTGTGATCGCCTCGATCCCCAGATGACCTTCCCCGATCTTCTCATGACGGTCCTTGTGTGCCTCCAGAGGGTTCATACTGTCGTTGAGATGCACGGCCTTTAACCGGTCCAGACCGATCACCTGATCAAACTCCTGAAGCACCTCATCCAGATGCTCCACAATATTATAGCCGCCATCCCAGATATGACAGGTATCCAGACAGACACCCAGCTTGTCACTAAGCTCCACCCGGTCAATGATCTCACGGATCTCCTGAAAATTACGTCCTACCTCGCTGCCCTTGCCTGCCATGGTCTCCAGCAGCACCGTTGTCTGCTGTTCCTGAAACAGTGAAGCATTTAATGCTTCTGCGATCAGCTCGATTCCTTTTTCCGCTCCCTGTCCCACATGAGAACCCGGATGGAAATTATAATAATTCCCCGGTACATACTCCATTCTCTTCATGTCATCCTGAAACATCTCAATGGAGAAGCTGCGGACATTTTCCTTTGCAGCGCAGAGATTCATGGTGTAAGGGGCATGGGCTACCAGCCTGCCAAAATGATGCTCCTCCATCAATGCCAACAGCTTATCCACATCTGCCGGATCGATCTCCTTCGCCTTGCCTCCCCGGGGATTTCTTGTAAAAAATGCAAAGGTATTGGCTCCCAGTGCCAACGCCTGCTTTCCCATGGCTTCAAATCCCTTGGAAGCTGAAATATGAGCTCCTATATACATAATAAACTACTTTCCTTTCTCAGCCCGCGGACCTCAGACCGCAGGCACTCGATTTCATTAACAGCTTTCATTCTTCATGGAAATCTTTAAGGTTTCCTTCTCTTTGTTACTAAGCTTTGGTGTACTACGGTCAGCGAGACTCTCATAAGCCTTTGGCACCATAATACTCTGATATGCCGGACGAATGATCTTATCTACATTGATCAGCTCCTCCATACGGTGGGCACTCCAGCCGACGATACGCGCCATTGCAAAGATCGGAGTAAACAGCTCTGTCGGAATGCCAAGCATTGTATATACAAAACCACTGTAGAAATCCACGTTTGCACTGACACCCTTGTAGATCGCACATTCCTCACCGATGACCTCCGGCGCGATACGCTCGATCATAGAATATAATGCAAAGTCTTTATTTTCATGCTTCTCTGTTGCAAGTCTCTCCACAAATCCACGGAATGCCACAGCTCTCGGATCAGAAATAGAATAAACGGCATGACCCATACCATAGATCAGACCACGGTGATCGAAGGCTTCCTTATGGAGGATCTTCTTGAGATATGCTCTTACCTCATCCTCATCTGTGGTATCCTTTACATGCTCCTTAATATCCCGCATCATCTCCACTACCTTGATATTGGCACCGCCATGCTTTGGTCCCTTCAGGGAAGAAAGTGCTGCCGCAATAACAGAATACGTATCGGAGCCTGCCGATGTTACTACACGGGTCGTAAAGGTGGAATTGTTACCGCCGCCATGCTCCATATGAAGTACAAGTGCCATATCAAGCACCTTCGCCTCCAGATCCGTATATTTTTTATCCGGACGGAGCATTCTCAAGATATTCTCTGCCGCAGAAAGATTGTCATCCGGACGGTGGATATAAAAACTCTCGTCCCTCTCATAATGATTATATGCATGATAACCGTATACAGAAAGCATCGGGAATACGCTAATCAGCATCAGACACTGGGACAATACATTCTCCAGACTGATATCAGACACCTTATCATCATAGGAAGACAGGGTCAGTACACTCTTGGTCAGGGAATTCATAATATCCTGGCTCGGTGCCTTCATAATAACGTCACGGACAAAGTTCGTTGGAAGTCTGCGGTTCTTTGCCAGAATCTCACTGAACTCCTTTAACTCACTCTTCGTCGGCAGATTGCCAAACAACAGAAGATATGTGATCTCCTCAAATCCAAACCGCTTATCCTTTCTCATGCCATTGGTGAGATCGTAAATGTTATATCCGCGGTAAAAAAGCTGACCGTCACATGGCTTCACTTTTCCGTCTACAATGTCACTCGCCTTGATCAGAGAAATATTTGTAATACCGGAAAGGACTCCTTTTCCGTTTTTGTCCCTGAGACCGCGCTTTACCCCATACTCTGCAAAAAGACTGCTGTCAATGGAATTGTTCTCAATACAGACATCCTTATACTTGTGTGTAAAATCGCTCATCATCTTTTCAAAATTATCCTGCACAATATCACCTTTCCTTTCAAAAAACACCTTCGGGTTGCAAAACTGTCTTCACATATGCCGATGCATTTCCCCACTTACTGCATCGCTTCCGATATATTCTGATGAATCTTCTGGGCCACCTTCTGCACGACCTGTAACTCTTCCTCACTGATCCCCCGGAAAACCGATTGAAACATGTCCCGTTGACACTGCTTCGCCATCTCCAGCACATCTGCTGCCTCCGGCTGCACCGTCAAATGAATATACCGTCTGTCCTGATCATCATACTGTTTCTTTAAATATCCGCGAAGCAGCAGACTGTCAATGGCCTTGGAGACATTGGACTTGGTATAATGAAAGATCCTCACCAGATCCTTCGCCGTATTGCTGCTTCCGTGATTATCAAAGAAAAGTAACACACGTACTTCCATAAGCGTCATATTAAATTTTTCAGTAATTTCGGAATACATTGCTTCTTGATACTTTTTGAAATACTGACCACTTAATAATTGTTCCACTCTGTCATCCATGATGCCCTCCCCATTCTCTGACCGTGACCGGACATAATGCATTGTTCTGTTTCAGACAGTTCACTTTAGAACTATTATACCAAAATTTGCTTTTCCCGTCAATCGAACTGCACCGGATCAATTCTAAAGCTTTTCTAAACAAAAACCACGCCGGAAAATGATCGCACGACGCAGTTTTGTTCTTTCCTATGACTATGTTAAATATACCGGTACGAAATCCACGGTTCCATGCTCAATATTCAATACCAGATAAGAAGGCTGATGCCCTGGCTGACGTGGCTGCGATATACTCCCCGGATTGACCACCCAGACATCCCCCCGCTTCTCCACATGGGGAATGTGGGTGTGGCCGCAGACAACGATCTGCACATCATTGGCAAGCGCCATCTCGCTCATGCTTCCGATGCTGTCAAAGCCGGCATACTGATGACCGTGAGTCAGCAGTATGCGGTATCCGCCAATTTCCACAATCTTTGATAACGGCACTCCACTGAGACTGCTGTCGCAGTTTCCACGCACCATATCCACCGGCACTCCCGCCAGATCATAAATTTCCTGCGGGGCACACTGAAAATCCCCGGCATGCAGCATCCGGCAATGGGTTCCCCTCATATTGGCAACTGCTTTTCTCAGATTATCATTGCGTCCGTGGGAATCACTGACGATCAACACCTTGATCTGTCCCTGCTCTGTTTCTCCCATATCTCCACTCCTGTTCTTATACGATTCCATATTCTTTCATCTTTTCATACATGGCGGTCAGTGCACGTCCTCTGTGGCTGATCTTATTTTTCTCCTCCGGCGGAAGCTCTGCGGTGGTACATCCAAGCTCCGGCACATAAAAGATCGGATCGTAGCCAAAACCGTTCTCTCCCTTTTCGCTGTAACCGATCTGTCCCTCTACCACACCACGGCAGGTAAAGCTTCTGCCATCCGGAAATACACAGGCAATCACACAGACGAAGCGGGCGCTGCGGTCCTCTCCCTCGACATCCTTCAGAAGCTCAATGATGTGATTGTTTTTTACCGTATACGGGGTATCCTCTCCCATATAACGTGCCGAATAAATTCCCGGTGCCTTATCCAGTGCATCCACCTCCAGGCCGGAGTCGTCTGCCAGTACAATCTGTCCTGTGATCTCAGAGATCTTACGTGCCTTGATCAGTGCATTCTCCTCAAAGGTACTGCCATCCTCGACGATCTCTACATTCTGTAATCCCTCATCCTTCAGGGAAGAAAATACAATATCCTCTCCCTGCAGGATCTGGCGGAATTCTTTCATCTTTCCTTCATTTCCGGTTGCCACGATAATCTTTTTCATGATCTTAATTCCTCTCTTTTGATCTTCTTTTACTCAAGCTTCACGCATCAATTGTTTGATTATATTCTTTGCCAAATAACTCTGTCCCATTTTCAGGACACTTACTTTTCTATCCTCTTCAGACTTTTGCACAGTCCGTTATAAATTCCCTGTGCGATCTCCCGCTGGTTTTTCTGTTTTTTGAGATATCTCATGTCAGAGCGGTTGGTCATATATCCCACTTCTACGATCGTGACCGGCACATCTGCATGATGCATCAGATACAACTGATCTCTCCGGATCACCTTCCGCCGCTGTCTGCCTGTGGCTTCACAAACTCCAGCCAGAATATCCTTTGCAAGCTGCCTGCTGGTCAGATTTCCTGCTGCGGTTTCCTTCCTGCTGGAATATAATGTCTCCACACCCTTCGCTGTGGTATCATAAGCATCCGATGCATTACAATGAACACTGATCAGTACATCGGCTCCGGCATCCTTTGCCAGCCTGACCCTGTCCTTTTTGGAAATGTCCCTGTCATCCAGTCTGGTATAATATACCTTGATATCAGTGCCATCCAGAATCTGTTTCAGGCATCCCACAATTTTCAGAGCAGAATCCTTTTCCCGATACTTCCAGTCCACCGAACCTGTCCCCTCATCATCACCGCCGTGTCCCGCATCGATCACCACCACATGGGAATATACCTCTTTCGGACGATGAAGCACAATGTAACAGGCATCCTCCGACTCCAGAAGCTCCGGCTCATAAATCCGGTTCATATAAAAGGTGAAACGAGCCACCTCATGGGTCTGGGATATTTTCTTTTTTTGAATCGCGCTGTCTGTCTGAGATGTCTTATCTCCCTTATGATACGTTACCGAAGACTTTCCATATCCCCTGACCGATGATCCTTTCATAGTCAGGGTCATGGTCCGTTCCATATAATCATTGTCCAGCCGCACAGAGACTGCCTGTCCTGTCACTGTTTTGCTGATCTCGATATAATGTTCCCCCAGCCGGCTGAGTTCATCCTGTTTTATAACATGCGCTTCCACATGTTCGATATTCGTCAGCTTCCGGGTCTGTGCCGTCTGCCCCCTGCCGCTTTCCTTCTGCCAAAAGCCCTTCTGTGACGAAACACTTCCAACAATCGTGACCAGCAGAACAACCATCATCAGACCCGCACTGCGAAATGCCAGCCTGCGCCATTCCCGCATCTCCATCTATAATAAGTTCCTCTCTCGAATTTTAAGAATCGGCAAAAATCCGAACAAACTCCGCTTTTGCCTTTAGGGACATTGTACCATAGATTACATAAAACCACAAATTACGACACTTTTCTTTGTCTTTTTAGTTGAAAGACATCCCTGCACCCTGTATAATAAGGTAGTTATGTTTTGCAGTTTTCCCTGCAATATTTACGGATCATTTTATAACAGGAGAGAAAATTATGACAAAGACTATGAATTTACAGGGTGTCTGGTATTTCCAGCTTGACACAGGCTGCACCGGCATCCGCGATGCATTTTATACAAAAAATTTCGATGATACGATTTCTCTGCCGGGTACCACCTCTATGGCACAGAAGGGAACATTTTCTGACAAAAAGGAAACGGGAACTCTGACGGATCCTTATCTGTATGAGGGATATGCATGGTACTCCAAAGAGGTTCATCTGGAGCCGGAGGATCTTGGCAAGGAAATCCTTCTCTATCTGGAACGTACCCGTGTCACCATGGTATGGGTCAACGATACACAGATCGGTACCTATGACAGTCTGAATACGCCCCACGTTTACAACCTTACAAAGGCTGTAACCGGACAGGACTTCCGTCTGACCATTCTGGTTGCCAATCTTCAGAAGCCGGAGGAGGGCGAAGCAGACCCGCTGGCTTATCCTACAAAGGGCGGTCATCTGACCTCTCCGGATACACAGACCAACTGGAACGGTATTATCGGTGAGATTTCCCTTCGCATTCATGAAACGTGCTATATCTCCCATATCAAGACACTTCCGGATACAAAGACCGGCACTGTGACACTGGAAATGACCACAGTCAACACCTCCGGTGCGGATGCTTCCCACACCATTGAGATCCATTCGCAGCTTCGTGACCGCGACGGACTCAAAGACCAGGTTACCCCTGTCCAGTCCTTTGAAGTTCCATTTCCGGCAGGGGAAGCAGTATATTCTGTGACATATGATCTGGGAGACCACCCTGTACTCTGGAGCGAATATGCACCGGTGATCTATGAACTGACCGTTTCCTTCGCGGACAGCGCCGAAACTGTCACCACTACCTTTGGACTTCGCGATTTTACCACCGAAGGACATGACTTTCTGATCAACGGCCGCAAGACATTTCTGCGGGGCAAGCATGACGGTCTGATCTTCCCATTGACCGGCGCGGTTCCTGCCACCGTTGAGGAATGGATCAAGGTATTGTCCATCTCCAAAAGCTACGGCATCAACCATTACCGTTTTCATACCTGCTGTCCTCCGGATGCCGCATTTACTGCCGCTGATCTGGTGGGTATCTATATGGAACCACAGCTTCCATTCTGGGGTACGATGACAGCTCCCGGAGAGGAAGGCCACAACGAAATCGAACAGTCCTATCTCATCGAAGAGGGCTATCGTATGATGAAATATTTCGGCAACCACGCATCCTATTGTATGATGTCTCTGGGCAACGAGCTCTGGGGCAGCAAGGAACGGATCTCTGAGATCCTCGCCGCATACAAGGCTGTGGATACCCGTCACTTATATACACAGGGTTCCAACAATTTCCAGCACACACCGGTCATTCTGCCGGAGGAGGACTTCTTTGTGGGCGTGCGTCTCAGCAAGAACCGTCTGTTCCGTGGCTCCTACGGTATGTGCGATGCGCCGCTGGGTCATATTCAGTCCACCGAGCCTTCGACCCGCAAAAACTATGATGAAGCAATCCTGCCATCCAAGGCTGCCGCTGACAGCGGAGATGATGCTGCAGAGATTGAGATCCAGTATGGCACCGGTGTCAAGAAGGTAAAAGCTGCCGAGAATACCGAGGTGCTGATGCCGGAGATTCCTGTGGTATCTCATGAGATCGGTCAGTACTGTGTATTTCCAAACTTCCACGAAATTGATAAATATACCGGTGTATTAAAAGCCAGAAACTTTGAGATATTCCGGGATCGTCTGGAAGAAAAGGGCATGCTTGATCAGGCAGATGACTTTTTCTACAACAGTGGTAAACTTGCCGTTCAGTGCTACAAAGAAGAGCTGGAGGCTGCTGCCCGCACAAAGAATCTTGCCGGTTATCAGATTCTGGATATTCAGGATTTCTCCGGACAGGGAACCGCTCTCGTTGGTATCCTGGACGCTTTTATGGACAGCAAGGGTCTTGTAACCACAAAGGAATGGGCAGGCTATTGCTCCGATGCGATCCTGATGGCAGAATTTGACAGCTATGTCCTGACAGCAGGCTCTGCTTTTGAATTCTCCACCGCATTCCGTTATTACCGTCCGGAGAGCCTCGCAGGAAAGTCTGTCACATACTGCTTTACCCTGCAGGATGGCACAACAGCAGCCGAGGGAACAATCTCCCTGCCGTCTGACATTCTCGGGCTGGTGGAGCTAGAGGATATCTCCATCCCGGTTCCTGTCATCAATGACGCCACAACAGCGGTACTTTCTCTCTTCATTGAGGGAACCGACATTTCTAACGAATATGAGCTGTATCTCTATCCTGCCGACAATGATCATCTGGATCTTGCCAATGTGGCATCTGTGGGCGAGGGAGCTGAGAAAACATATATTACAAACGACTTTGACCAGGCAGAGGCAATGCTTACCGAAGGCAAGCGTGTCCTTTATCTTCCAAAGGAAACAGCCGAGAGCCTCAAGGGCTTCTACTGTACGGAGTTCTGGTGCTACCCAATGTTCCGCAATATCTGCGAGTGGATGAAAAAGCCGGTAGCCGTGGGTACTATGGGTCTGCTGATTCAGAATGAGCATCCCGCATTAAAGCAGTTTCCTTCCCACACCTACGCAACACCACAGTGGTATCAGCTGGTATCCCACTGTGACTGTGCAATTCTGGATGACACGACAGACAAGAGCTACCGCCCGATCGTACAGATGATGGATAACTTTGATCGTAACCATAAGCTTGGTATCCTCTTTGAGGGACAGGTTGGAACCGGCTCCTTGATGGTCTGCACGATCCGTCTCAGCGAGCTTGTCAACCTTACAGAACCAACCAGAGATGATGCCATTACTGCAGTAGGTGAGATCATCAGCCACCGGGATGTTACACATCTTCCGGAGGTAGATCAGTTTATCAAGTCTCTGATCTCTTATGTAAGCTCGGATGCATTCCGGCCGGAGCAGACACTGGATATGAAGAAGCTGCGGAAAACCTTTGTAGGGGAATGATAGAAAAGTAAATAAAATAAACGAATGAATGATAGGCTGCGGCATTTTGCCGCAGCCTATTTTAATACTGCTCTTTTCATATTTCTTTAATATCAATATTTTTTTAATTTTTCTTGATAAAACTTCGCTCAAACATCGCTCATTTTTTTGAGCGGAGTTTTCATTTTCTACGACATTTTGTATGACATTTTCTATGACATTTCTCCATCTTCATCACAGACGCTATCTGATTCAGATTTCTATCGTCTATCAAACATTTTTGACACCTTCCGAAATGTGTGTCAAAATCCCTTTACATCTGCTGTGAAAACGCCTTCCTGCTATACATATAATAAATCACAAACAACACGCCTCCGGTAAATATCCATGAAGCCACATACACATTCATCAGCATTCCAAAGGTCGGAACCATCTTAAAGATCGTTACCAGCCAGATCATTCGAAAGACCACCGTTCCAAGAATAGTCACAACAGACGGCTCCATGGATCTGCCCATGCCTCTCATGGCAGCACTTTCCACCTCGTAGGTTGCGGTCAGTCCCTCCAAAGCACAGACACGCTCCATCCGGATAATGCCGTAAGCGGCAACTGCCTGGCTTGTGGTATAGATACTGACAAAGAATCCCTTCCACAAAATAAATACTACACTCAATATCTCCGTAAAACCGATTCCAAACAACATACACAACCAAAAGATCCTGCGGCACCGCTTGAAATTTCCGGCACCATAATTCTGGCTGGTAAAGGTTACTGCCGCCTGCGCAAATGCATTGGCAATATCGTATGTAAAATATTCAAAATTTAATGCCAGAGACGAACCGGCAATGGCATCCTCTCCAAAGGAATTGATGCCGCTCTGGATAAACACATTAGAGATAGAAAAAATGGCTCCCTGAATTCCCGCCGGGATGCCAATGATCAGCACCTTTTTCAAATCTGCCCATTTGATCCTCATATTGTGAAAACGAAATTGAAACTCGTCTCTCCTGTGATGAAGACAGTGAATCACGAGAGATGCGCTCAATATATTGGAGATCACGGTAGCGATCGCCACGCCGGATACTCCCAGCCGGAAACAGATCACAAGTACCAGATTCAGGATCACATTGACGATTCCGGATGCCAGAAGATAATACATTGGGCGTCTGGTGTCTCCGAAGCTTCGAAGTGCTGCTGACCCAAAATTGTAGATCAGCATAA
>JBNMJP010000058.1:0-10236 GCA_050873905.1 Jutongia sp.
GTGTCTGCACAAGCAGTTCAATACGATCGTCTACACAAGATCGACACCGCGCACACGCGATGTATTCCGGATCAAGGATGAGATTAACCTCCCAAAGGGAAAGCCAAATATTGATACCATTCTGTACTATGAAATGACGCCTCAAAATCTGCAGACGAGACTTCTCGAGGACAGCGTGCGCATCACCGGCGATCTGCATGTTTTCGTGCTTTATGTGCCAGTCGATGAAGAGCGCCGCATGGAATATCTGGAAACAGAATGCTCCATCGACAGCTTGGTTTCCTGCTCCGGCTGCAATGAGCAGATGATCCCGGACATCAGCTTCCAGCCGCAGTGCGGCACAATGGAGGCAAAACCGGATGAGGACGGAGAACAGCGTATTCTGGAGCTGGAGCTGCCCGTTAATATTACCATGAAATTCTATGAAGATGTCGAGCTTTCCATTTTGTCCGATGCCTACTCCACCGCCTGCGAGCTGACACTTTCACGTCAGCCGGTCCACTTTGAACGGCTGCTTCTAAAAACCCAGAATGTGATCCGGGTTTCCGAACAGATCAAGGCAGATGAAAATCAGGATAAGATCCTGCAGATCTGTACTGCTTCAGGCAGAGTTCAGATCGATGAACAGGAAATCCAGGAGAACGGCATTGCTCTGGAGGGCGTTGTCGAGCTGGATATTCTTTATGTCACCGAAAACGATGACCGTCCTCTCGGCAGTCTCCGCGCCGCCATTCCATTCCAGCATTTTATGGAGATCAAGGGGATTTCCCCTGAGGATCACTATCTGCTCCAGACCGACATCAGCCAGATCAGTGTGATCATGCTGGATGCGGCGGAAATTGAAGCAAAGGTGGTTCTCAGTGTCAGTGCTATTGTATTCACCTCTGCCGGCTGTAACGTCATCACACAGATCGAAGAAGCTCCCCAGGATCTGGAACGTCTTCAGAAAATGCCCGGCATCGTGGGATTTATCGTTAGTGATAACAGCAGTCTCTGGGATATCGCCAAAGAGTACCAGACTTCCCCAGAAAGTATCATGGAACTGAACGGACTGACCTCGGAGGAGGTGCATCCGGGGGACCGGCTGCTCCTTGCCAAGCAGGTTGACGGACTGTGATTTCTATATGAGATTCGTCTCCCAAGTGTACTGTAATTTTTATATAAAATCCATCGCACAAAAAGAAAACGCCCGCTTTTTGCCCACTTACAATATATGCATGTTACATCAACACTTTGTCTGATAAAACAACAAAGACATCGAATATGTCTCTGTGTCTCTACCAAAATAATTTTGGAGAAACATAGTCCTACATTCGATGTCTTTTATTTTTCTAAAGTTTCTGCCTGTCCGGCCGACTTGCTTTATATTTTTGTATTACTCGATCACCTTGATCCAGCCCTTTGGAGCCTCAATGCGTCCCATCTGGATACCTGTCAGTGTCTCATACAACTTCTTGGTAATTGGTCCCATCTCCTCCATACCACTCGGGAAACAGATCTCCTTACCATGATCATTGATCTTGCCAACCGGAGAGATAACTGCAGCTGTACCGCAAAGACCACACTCTGCGAAGTCCTTCACCTCATCGAGATAAACTTCTCTCTCCTCAACCTCAAGACCAAGATACTCCTTGGCTACGATCAGCAGAGAACGACGTGTAATAGATGGCAGGATACTGTTAGACTTCGGTGTAACGACTTTATTATCCTTTGTAATAAACAGGATATTGGCTCCACCAGTCTCCTCGATCTTTGTACGGGTGGCTGCGTCAAGATATACATTCTCAGCAAAGCCCTGATTATGTGCATCTACAATAGCATGTAAACTCATAGCATAGTTCAGACCAGCCTTGATATGACCTGTTCCATGAGGTGCTGCACGATCAAAATCAGAAACACGGATTGTGATTGGCTTTGCGCCACCCTTGAAATATGGTCCAACAGGTGTAGTGAACACACGGAACTGATATTCATCCGCCGGCTTTACACCGATAACTGCATTGGTTCCAAACATATATGGACGTATGTAAAGAGTTGCACCGGAACCATAAGGTGGTACATAATCAATATTCGCCTTAACAGTCTGTACGACTGCATCTACAAAACGATCCTGTGGAAAAGCCGGCATTTCCAATCTCTTTGCTGACTGCTCAAGACGCTCTGCGTTTAAATCCGGACGGAAGCACACCACATGACCATCCTCTGTAGTATACGCCTTCAGCCCCTCAAATACGGTCTGTGCATACTGAAGCACTCCGGCACACTCGCTGATCGTAATCGTATCATCACTGATCAGTGCACCATCATCCCATGCATCATTTTTGAAATTGGACACATATCTTTTGTCCGTTTTTACATAACCAAATCCAAGGTTATGCCAATCGATATCTTTCTTTGCCATAGCTATTCCTCCATTCTGTATACATTCCATGCATGTATACGATTGATTCACTGAATCCAATTTTAATACTTGACAGGAAGAGTGTCAAGGGTATTATTCCTCCAACATATCAATTCTTTTCTGATGACGTTCTGCGCTTGAGAACTCAGTATTCAAAAAGGTGTCTACGATCATTAATGCAAGACCGGGACCAACCACGCGTGCTCCCATTGCAAGCATATTTGCATCATTATGTTCTCTGGTTGCTTTCGCACTAAACACATCATGACACAACGCAGCCCGTATTCCTTTGATCTTATTGGCAGCAATAGAAATACCAATACCTGTCCCACAGATCAGAATGCCCTTTTCACATTCTCCGGAAGCTACCGCCCGGGCCGCCTTCTTTCCAAATACCGGATAATCACAGGGACTCTCATCATAACATCCGTAATCCTTATACTCGATTCCTTTCTCCTCCAGATGCTTCATGATCTCCTGCTTTAATCCATATCCACCATGGTCACTTCCCAATGCAATCATTCTGCTTGTCCTCCTTCATCTTTCTCATTTTTCATTAAAATCTGTATCACCTTGTGGATCCGCCGGGCAATGTCATGATAGCACATATCATACTGCTCCTCTTCTCCACCATAAGGATCTGTAATATCCGTATCTTCTCCGACATATTCCCCTAAAGTAAACACCTCGCCTCCCTGATACTTCTCAAGATAGGCAACCTTCTCACTAAAGGTCATAGTAAGTACCAGTGTATCCTCTGCAATATCAAACTGCTCTAATGGCACAGAATTCTCATGGGAGCAGGGCCGCAGATCATGCTGGCTCAAAGAAACATTTACCTTTGGACTGATGGGCTCTGAAAAAAGTACCACCAATCCTCTGGAACAACATGGCGGAAATGATGGCACTCTCTCGCCATGATCTCTCGCCTGTTCTCTTTCCTGCTCTGTGAACTGCCGGTACATGGTCTCTGCCACAGGACTTAAATACGTATTTGCCGTACAGACAAAAATAATTTTTGAATAATCCAATAATCAGTACCCCTCTCTATACGTTGATCACATGATAAGCTGCTGCCTTTAACATTCGATTCATGATCGCTTTCCCCAGCGTATCCTGTTCAAAACTCTCTGCAAATATATATTCTGCTCCTATATGATCCATCTCTCTCAGTATATCATATAATCCCGCTGCAATCGACCCCTCAGTCCTGCGGGATCCAACACTTCGTACGTTTTCACACTGATACCGTGTTTTCGTTTCCTCTGTAGCAATCACTGCCACAGAACACCCCTCGGCCATCTTCTCCTGACAGAGACGATTGATCTCTGTGATCACTCGTTCACTTTCGCCCTCTACAATAGTCATCTGTCCCTTCGGTGCATAATGACGGTATTTCATCCCCGGTGCTTTAGCTACAATATTGGGATTGATGGTCCGGGAAAGAATCGCCGGATCCACCTGTACCTGTCCCAGCACCTCCTCCAGCATCTCTTTTGTTATATATCCCGGACACAGGATCGTCGGGGTACCCGTACTCATATCCACGATTGTGGATTCCAGACCGATTCCAACAGCCCCACCGTCAAGGATCATATCAATCCTTCCCTCCAGATCCTCCTGCACATGCTCTGCTTTCGTCGGACTTGGTCTGCCGGATGTATTGGCGCTGGGTGCCGCAATATAAACACCGGATTCCCGGATCAAAGCTCTTGCAACCGGATGACTCGGCATCCGTACCGCCACTGTATCCAGACCGCCTGTTGTAGAATCCGGGACCTTTTCCTTTTTAGGAAAGATCATCGTCAAAGGTCCCGGCCAGAAATGCTGTGCCAGCTTCACTGCCTCCCCCGGAATCGTCTGTGCGATATCCTCCAGAGATTCCATATCTGCAATATGAACGATCAAAGGATTGTCTGAAGGACGTCCTTTGGCTTCATAAATCTTTGCCGATGCCTCCGGCCGCAGGGCATCCCCCCCAAGACCATATACTGTCTCCGTAGGAAATGCCACCAAACCTCCATTCTGCAGGATCCTGCATGCCTCCTGCAGCTCTTCATCCTGAAAACTCTCTGAATTTATCGTTTGCATTATCGTTTTCATTTCAATTATGACCTCCGCTCACATATTGCAGCGTTCCAAGAGCTACCACCCATGCTACCCGCCGCTGATACGCCTCCTGCGTCAATAGCTCTGCCTCCTGGGAATTTGACAAAAATCCACATTCCACAATCACCATCGGTGCCTGAGTATTTTTTAACATATAATAATCATTATTTGCCTTTGCCACCCTGTTATTTTCCGGATCCAGTCCGGATACCAGCTGCTCCTGCAGAATTTCCGCAAGAACCTTTCCCTCACCGGATGTCGTCTGGTAAAAAACCTGCGCCCCCTTTGAACTTTCCGATGTAAAGCTGTTCTGGTGAATACTGATCACAGCATCTGCACCACTGTCATTAATGATCTGGCATCGAGCATGCAGATCTTCCACTTTTTTATTGGAATCTCCCTCCTGATAAAGTCCCTGATCCGTCTCTCTGGTCATGATCACCCTGCAATCATTCTGTTCCAATATTTCCTTAAGCTTCCACGAAATCGCCAGATTAACGTCCTTTTCCAGCACGTCATTAATTCCAATCTTACCGGGATCATTGCCTCCATGTCCCGGGTCGATCACAATCGTATAACGCTTTCTCTGACCATTCTGCTTTGACCATGTATAAACAGCATTTCCTGTCTCAAAGATCATCGCTATCAGTGCCAGTCCCAGAATTAAAAATCCCATCACTCTGTTTATTTTGTTATTCATTCCTTCCGCTCCGGTATACCCTTTTGTTTCATATTTATGAATATACCAAACCGGATAGAATCACTACATATACTTGATGATCATATCCCAGACAGCGGAATCCTCAAGACCCAGCTTCCAGAATGCATATCCCGCTGTCTGACGATCGGATACCTCTTTCATTTTCAGCTCCAGAGACGTCTGATCCTCCAGCCACATTTTATAAACCACACCATCCTTGGTGTACTCTGCATAATTCATGCCACTTTCATCATTCCATCCAAATTTTGCCCCTGCATCGGTCATATTTTCCTTCGCTGAATGCATGCCATATGCTTCAGAACTCAGCTTCACCTTTCCGTCCTTGGTCGTCTCCTTCCAGAGACGACTGTAAAATGGCAATGCAATGATCGTCTGCTTCGCAGGAACTTCCTTCAAAGTATTCTCTGTAGATTCCTTTACATAATTCAGAGAAGACACAGGACCGGCTTCCTTCGAACCGGCATAATGCTCATCATATGCCATGGTGATCACATAATCTGCTACAGCAGCCTGTTCTTTACGGTTATAATACATGGAATAGGAAGTTGGCGGATAATTATCAATGGATAAAACAACGCCATTATTACGGCACATGATACCAAGCTCCCGAATGAACTGAATAAAATCATCGCCATTGGCTTTTCGGACATGCTCAAAATCAATATTGATGCCATCCAGGCTATACTTGATCGCCTCTGCGATCAGATTTTTTTCCAGCTTCTGCCGTGTCGTTGTGCTTTCTAGCACTTTTCCGATCTTACTGTCATTACCGAAATCATTGCAGACGCCCCACACATCAACTCCAAGACTTCGTGCTCTGGATACATATGTATCACTGGCAAGCGAAGTGATCTCACCGTGATTGCCGGAAACCGTAAACCATGTCGGTGCTACCACATT
This sequence comes from Jutongia sp., assembly GCA_050873905.1. Taxonomy (GTDB): domain Bacteria; phylum Bacillota; class Clostridia; order Lachnospirales; family Lachnospiraceae; genus Jutongia. Next base: position 6,132 of record JBNMJP010000058.1, read on the forward strand.
GACGCCCTTAGTCGCATTGAGCAGATTCAGTACACCATCATTCGCTGCGCTGGTGGTAACCTGATGCCATACCAGATTCACCTTGCCATCCTTCAAAATATGAGTATACTGCTCCTCCTTAAAATCAGTCGTATACTCTGACTGATACAGCTTTCCAATATCTTTCTTGCGGATATATCCCACAACTCCATCCTCAGACATTACTTTATCAAAAGAAGATACGTTTCCATCCCCGGATTTTGTGCTGTCTCCCTGTTCCAGTACACGCACCTGGGCATTCTCCTTTAGCTTCACCAATATATCGCTTTTGATGCTTGCACGGTAACGTATCTTTGCTTTCTTTTTGGCCTTAGCATAATCTGCCTTCTCATTATAACGATACGTGATCACAACTCTGTCCGGATTATCGTACTTCTGATAATCCAGTGCAGTGTGCTCCTTTACGTAATCCAGCGCCACATACGCTGTATCTCCCTTTACCTTTACGATTGGGTAATCCATAGAAGCTTTGCTCTTATTGGTATAATAATCTGAACTGTCCACAGCAGCAGATATCACTGCAGTAGAAGTGGTATATAACAACTGATTCTCCTTGGAATCCCAGTAAAAACGAGGATTCAGATAATCATGAACCATCCCATAATCCACATAAATCTGCCCTCCCTCATAAAGAGCTTTTGTATCATAGATCTGATCCTGCAGGATCACCTGCATCTCCCCATCAGACACTTTAAAATAATCAGTCAGTGCCATTTCCTTATTGCTGGGCATATACTTCTTCACTAACAATGCAATTCCTGCAATAATGACTGCAAAAACCAAAAGTACAATAAAAGTCAGCGTCAATTTCTTTTGTTTGTTCATGGCTCAGTCCCTCTTTTCTATATAAAATAACGTAAACGAATCAAACCACATCAAATACGTATACTTAGAGAAAGTATATCACTTTTCCCATGCACAATCAATCCTCGCATTTTATTCCACCGATGAAGTGCCTCCAATGAATCCTGCAAACATCCGTCCATGATATTGGTCAAAATGAAAACCAGATGTGCCTGTCTGTTCCCCGGGCCAACGGTTTGCAAACGGCACATCTGCTTAATTAAAAGGTTCTAAGACAAGTTCGCTTTTCATGGCATATATCTACCATACACTATATGATCTTCTGTCAGACATGCTCCAAGTGTTCAAAATCTATCTGTGTAATCCGTCCCTGCTGATCCCCGACGTAGTCTTTCATATAATAGGCCTCCTCCATCATCTGATGGAGTTTGTCCGTCTCAGCCAAAGTATAGAGTCTTCCATCAACAGAAACACTCAAACCGGCGGCCTCCGCCTGCTCCATCTCTGCCAATATCCACGAATACATCTGCTCTTTCAAATCACCTGAGTTTTCCTTCATCGACACACCCTCCTATGATAAAGATGATACGGAAGTACAAATTTGTGATACGTTTTCCTGATCATCCCGCCTGAAATAAACTTTTTGTTGACCGGAGAAACTTCTCGCTGAATACGCTGGATATGTGTCTCCCTTCGTCTGACATTCAACAACCTCCTTTCTACATTTTCCAGGTCGTCTCTCCATGTCCTATTATACGTCAGTGAAACCACCCGTGGCAACCCATAAACAGGGCGTTTCACGCCGAAATCCATCTTCAATTCCTGTTATATTTTCACAAAAGAAGCTCCCGAATAATCAGTTTTTAGTCAGTTTTTGTCTGTAAAATACAAATAATAGAAAACACACAAAAAATGCCAGTATTTCTTAGTAAAAATCAACAAAAAATAAAGAGGAACGCAAAATTGACTTATGCGTAAGAATATTCTATAATCAGACTAACTAGAAGAATTGCTTATTTGGATGATAATTATTTCATCTGTTACAAAACCATAGAAAGGAAGTGAGCCTATGCATATCGAAAAAATTAACGACCATCAGATCCGTTGTACTTTAAATCAAAAGGACTTGAGTGACCGGGAGCTTCGAATCAGTGAGCTTGCCTATGGCAGCGAAAAAGCAAAGGCTCTTTTTCGCGATATGATGCAGCAGGCATCCTACGAATTCGGTTTCGAGGCAGAGGATATCCCCTTAATGGTAGAGGCGATTCCTATGTATCCGGACAGCCTTGTTCTTGTGATCACGAAGGTGGATGATCCGGATGAACTCGACACACGTTTTTCCCGTTTTACCGATGATGACGACGATTTCGAACATACAGATGACGACGATATGGATAATGTCTTTACCATCGAGGAGGAGGATATGTCGGATATAGATCTGTTTGACAGTGATATCCTGATGGAATCAGACACACCGTCAACCGATACGTCATCTACCGATTTATCCGACAACAACAGTCACAATCAATCTGATGGAGATTTCATTTCTCTCTCTGAGGCTTTGGGCATGGAACATCGTCCCAAAACCAAAGACTATACTGCAAGCCGCGATGTGATCAAGATCTTCTCTTTCCAGAGTCTTCGGGATCTTACCAGTCTGGCAGAATATCTGGTATATACCTATTACGGTTCCAATACCGTTTATAAGGATGAAAAAAGCGGCTTATATTATCTGATCGCCCACAAATCCGAGCATAGCCCGGAAGAGTTCAATAAAATCTGCAATGTGATGAGTGAGTACGGCAGACCGGTACACAATATGTATGCCAGCCATTCTTATTATGAGGAGCATTATGAACCACTGATCCAGGAGCATGCTCTTCAGGTACTGGCAAGCATCTGATTTAAAAGAAAAGCCCTGTTACAAACCAGTGCAGCAGTTTGTAACAGGGCTTTTTTTTGTGTTAATTATAATTCATTATTATTTCTTTGCCAGATATCCGTTTACATTCTCAATCAGCTCATCCGCATTGAGACCATGAACCATAGCGGCCTCCTCCAGGCTCTCTCCCTGTGATGCAGGGCAGCCCACACAATGCATACCGGATGCCATCAATACAGCGGCAATACCCGGATCGATCTGAAGCATATCACTAATGATCATATCTTTATTTACTCTAGCGTCCATGTTAATCCTCCGTCTCATACAGAATCCAACGCACTGTCAGATCTGCTTATTTTCTAAAAAACTCATTGTTTGTGTTGAAAAGGAAAAAGACTGTCCACGGTGAAGCCATCGAGGACAGTCCGGTAATTCATGTGTAATGATTACTCCTCTGAAATAGCTCCAGAAGGACATGTACCAGCACAAGCGCCGCAGCTGATGCAAGAATCAGCGTCGATCTCATAGTGCTCAGCACCTTCTGCAATAGCTCCTACAGGGCATCCGCCTGCACAAGCGCCACAACTTACACAATCATCTCCAATAACATATGCCATTTTAAAAATCCTCCTTTTCTTAGTATAACCACATTCTAATACAATTTTTTGTTTTTTACAAGAGGAAAACCTTACTAACTCAATTTTCTCATTTGTGTTTAGCGAGAAAATTTATCATTAACATCTTGATATACCGCAACCGTACAGATACAAAAGGTTATATTTATCATTTAAAAATCCACCTCTGTGTCATAATAGCAGCACTTCAGCAGCTTTTCCATCTCCTCCTGAGATGGCTGGCGAGGGTTGGAACCGGTACATGCATCCAGAATTGCATTGGCTGCGATCTCCGGCAGACGCTCCAGGAATACCTCCTCCGGCACAAAGCCTTGCTCTGTCGGATAACTGTCCGGACCATAATTCTTAATACAGTGAGGAATATTTAATGCATCATTCATTCCACGAAGATACTTGATCAGAAGTTCCACTTTTTCATCATCATTACTGCCTCCAAGCTTCATGAAATCTGCGATTTCTCCATAACGCTCCTTCGCTGTCGGATCCTTTGCGTTAAACGCAATAACCTTTGGCAGATACATGGCATTGGCTGCGCCGTGGATAATATGTGCGCCATAATCAGCAAAGGCAGCTCCTGTCTTGTGCGCCATGGAATGTACGATACCAAGAAGTGCATTGGAAAATGCCATACCGGCAAGACACTGTGCGTTATGCATGTTATCTCTCTTTTCCATATCTCCATTGTAAGAGCCTACCAGATCTCTCTGGATCATCTTGATTGCATGCAGTGCAAGCGGATCTGTGA
>JBNMJP010000059.1:0-10138 GCA_050873905.1 Jutongia sp.
CCTAATGACTTTGAAAAAATGTATGAGAGTGAACATACCCTCTCATACATTTTTTCAAAGTCATTAGGAGACATATAGTCGCAGTGCCTGTGAATCCTAACGGTATTATAAAAGGTTTCGATATACTCGAATACAAGCCTATATGCGTGTTTGTAGTTAATGATATAGAATCTGTTAAGCCATTCTCTTTTCGCTGACGAGTAGGAGATAACTTTCGATTCAGAAAAGATCTGTATCCAGAGCGGGACACGCCTAAAAATTTCAGCATTCCGGAGATAGAGACGCGGCGTCCGGTTACTTTGGCAGCCTCTACCTTAGCAGAAACTTCAGTATAAATAGCTTCTGTTAATCTTTTTCCAGAATGCCGATGGCTTTTTTAACACATCAAGTGCATCCTGTGCATCACGGAGTTCGCACTTAAGACGAGCGATTTCCTTCGCTTCTTCAGAAGCGTAATTTCGCTTTTGTTTCCCGTATGATCTTTCGTACCGGAAGTACAAAGGATGGCGATACGGAAAGCTCGTCAATCCCCATTTTCAGGAAAGTTTCCGTCAATGTGGTATCTGCTCCAAGCTCGCCGCAGATGCCGACCCAGCAGCCGCCCTTATGGCCATTCTCAATAGTCATCTGGATCATCCGCAGGATTGCCGGATGATGCGGATCGTACAGGGTGTCTAACTTCATGTTCTGACGGTCCATCGCCAGGGTATACTGTGTCAGATCATTGGTACCGATACTGAAAAAGTCTACTTCCTTTGCCAGCTCCTCACTCATCATCACAGCCGCCGGTGTCTCTATCATAATTCCCTGTTCAAAATTGCCGTAACGGATGCCCTGCTCGTCAAGCTCTTTCTTGACATTCTCCACAATCGACTTGATCTTTAACACTTCCTCCACGGAAATGATCATCGGATACATAATGGCGATCTCGCCGTAAGCACTGGCACGGACCAATGCCCGAAGCTGGGTACGGAAGATCTCCGGGCGGTCAAGGCAGATTCGGATCGCGCGGTATCCCATAGCCGGATTTTCCTCTTTGTCCAGATGAAAATAATCCACCTGCTTATCTGCTCCAATATCCAGCGTACGCACCACAACCTTTTTGCCCGCCATATTTTCTGCGACACGCTTGTACGCCAGGAACTGTGTCTCCTCATCCGGATAATCCTCTGCCTCCAGATAAAGGAACTCACTGCGGAACAGACCGATGCCGGCGGCATCATTGGCAAGTACATTGGCAACATCACCTACACCGGCGATATTGGCATACAACTTAATATGCTTTCCGTCGGCTGTGACATCCTCCTTCCCCTTAAGCAGGGACAGAAGCTCTCTTGCCTCCTGTTCCTTCTTCTGTGCCTCCTGAAGCTTTGTAAGAACCTCTTCCTCCGGATCAATGTACAGCTTTCCCTCACGGCCGTCCACGATCGCCATGTGACCGTTCCATTCCTCTTTGATGTCCACTCCGATCAGTGCCGGGATATTCATAGTTCTTGCCAGAATTGCCGTGTGGGAATTGGCAGAACCATGACAGGTTACAAATGCTAACAGCTTGTCCTTGTCCATCTGAACCGTCTCGCTTGGTGCCAGATCATCTGCCACGACGATCACCGGCTCTGCCCCGATCTCTCCGGCAGATTCCTGCTCGCTTAAAACAGAGATCAGACGCTCCGTGATATCCTTGACATCCGCTGCTCTTGCCTTAAAGTATTCATCATCCATCTGCGAGAACATCTCTGCAAAATTGTCTCCGGTTGTTGCTACCGCAAACTCTGCATTGACATTCTGCGTCTCGATCATATTGGTGATGGAGGAAACATAATCATCATCCTCCAGCATCATCATGTGTACCTCAAAGACAGCCGCATTGGCTTCTCCAACCTCTTTGACCGCTTTTTCGTACAGTGCCTGAAGCTGCTCTGACGCCTTCTCATTGGCAGCCTCATATCTTGCGATTTCTGCAGCCACATCCTGAATCTTTTCTCTTTTGACCTGCTGCTTTCCCTTTTGATAATAAAAGATTTTTCCTATTGCGATCCCTTTAAAGATCGGCTTTCCCTCGTATATTTCCACCACAGCCTCCATTTCCGCATGAGATCATCATGCTTTCTATCATTTTGTCCTGTGACAGGATATGCAATCGAATTACAGTGTCTCCTCAAAAAACTTCTCCATGCCTGCTGCTGCAGCGTCCTCATCCGGCCCCTCTACCTCTACGGTGATCTCCTCGCCGCACTTTACGCCGAGAGACATGAGCATCATCAGCTTTCTTGCGTCTGCCTTGCGCTCCCCCTTTACCACCGTAACCGTTGACTCATATTTCTTTGCTTCCTTTACCAGCAGTCCTGCCGGTCTTGCGTGAATACCTACCTCGTCTGTAATAACATAATTGAATGATTTCATAATGAATTCCTCCATTTCTTTTTTATTGATCCACTTTATCGCCAAAGTGCTTATATTTTACATTTATATACCATATCCTTTGACACCTTACTGCTGTATCTTTGTAATCCTGATTGCTTATTCCTCGCCGCCATCCAGCTCACCGCTTGTCACACGACAGATATGCATTGCCAGATACCCGGTTTCCGCATCCTTTAAGGTGCAGCCAATGGTTCTTCCGATCTGCTCACAGATCTTTTCTGCCATAGCAAACTCCTCCGGGTACTTTACACTCATATAATCATTTAAACTCATTTTCAGCTTCTCACCACTAAGCGCCCGCACGATCATATAACGCACATGATTCATCAACCTGTTATAGGACAATGTCATAACATCGATCCGTTTCCCCATGGCGTTTTCTACGATCTCAATGCATTCCCGCACTGCGCGGGCTGTCTTCATGGCATCAGATACCTTATCATCATCGATGGCAGAATGCACATGAAGTGCAATATATCCTACCTCATCATCTCCGATGGTAATTCCAAATTTATCCTTCAGAACCGGCACCACGCAGCTCGCAGCCTTATACTCCATATGGAAAAGGATCCGGATATCCTCGGTCAGCGGATTGCTGATCTGCTCTTTCTTTTTGATCCGCTCCACCGCATAATATAAATGGTCTGCCAGAGGAAACAGGATATTGCGGTCAATGTGGCCAAATACCTTTTCTGCTTCCTCTAATACCAGATTGGAGATTTCTAGAAACTCCGGATCTATCGTCTTTACAATCTCATCTGCACTGCCGCGCTCCTCGCATGACTGCAGTGTATAGATCCTGCTGTCCTCTCCGGGCTCTACTCTCTCACTGACCTTTTTGCCAAAACCGATTCCCTTTCCCATCAGAAGATACTGTTTTCCATCCTCTGCACTTACTGCGAGTACTGCATTATGATTTAACACCTTTCCAATTCTGTACATGTCCGATCCTCACATTTGCTGTTTATTCGTAGAAATCAACAGCAAACAGTTCTTCTCCTGCTTTGATCTCTCCGTCCTTCAAAAGGCGGACCTTCTGGTTATCCTCCAACTCCGTACATAATACCGGTGAAGTGACAGATGGTGCATGCTCTTTGAGGTACTCCAGATCCAGCTTCATCATCGGATCTCCCTTTTTCACCTTCTGTCCGTTTTCCACAAATACTTCAAAACCTTTTCCATTTAATTGTACGGTATCAATACCGATATGCAGCAGCATGCTGAGCCCGGAATCTGTCATAAACCCAATGGCGTGCTTTGTATCAAATACAAATACAACTTCTCCATCCTCCGGTGCCTTCACGATGGCATCCGTCGGTGTCACAACCGCTCCGTCTCCCATCATTCTTCCTGCAAATGCCTCATCCGGTGCCGTTGACAGATCTGCTGCCACACCGGTGATTGGGCTTGATATCACAATCGTCTTTGTAACCTTCTGTTCCGTCTTCTCCTTCTGTGGCTCTTGCGTCTCCTCCACAGAATCAATACTATCTTTAGTATATTCGATATCGGGAGCAGTTTCAAGATAATCTTCCAAATTTGACTTGATCACGGTGACGTTTGGTCCATATACCACCTGCACGCCATTTCCCTTGTGGATCACACCACTGGCTCCGGTTGATCTTAACAGAGCATCGTCTACGAGATCGGCATTGTAAACGGTACAGCGGAGTCTTGTGGCACAGCAGTCCACACCGTCAATATTTTTCTTTCCGCCAAGACCTCTTGTAATATCTGCGCTAAGAGGATCATCGACTGCATTTTCACTGTCCCCTTTTTGGGACTTTCTTGCGTTGACATCTGCCTTTGTATAAAGCTTCACATCCCGGTCATCATCCTCACGTCCCGGTGTTTTCAGATCAAGCTTTTTGATCAGGAAGTAGAAGATAAAGTAATACAGGAAGAAGTAGATAATACCAACCGGTATAATGCGCAGCCAGCTTGTCTTGTCATTGCCCTGAAGAATACCAAACAGGAACAGATCCAGAAAACCGCCGGAGAAGGTAAGACCTACCGCAATATTTAAAATGTGGGCGATCATATAAGCGGCACCAGCCAGGATCACCTGTACCACAAACAGGATAGGAGCCACAAACAGGAACGAAAACTCAATCGGCTCTGTAATACCGGTCAGCATAGAAGTTAATGCTGCGGAGAAAAGAAGTCCTCCTGCCTGTTTCTTCTTTTCCGGCTTTGCAGTACGATACATTGCCAGTGCTGCTCCCGGAAGACCAAAGATCATGAAGATGAACTCACCGGAGAAATATCTGGTGGCATCTGCACTGAAATGTGCCACATGGGACGCATCTGCAAGCTGGGCAAAAAAGATATTCTGACCACCCTGGATCGTCTGTCCTGCCACCTCCATGGTTCCACCCACTGCTGTCTGCCAGAACGGCATATAAAATACGTGATGGAGACCAAATGGGATCAATGCTCTCTTCACAATACCAAAGATCAATGTTCCCAGATAACCGCTGCCGGTCACCAGGCCGCCCAGTGCGTAGATACCGTTCTGAACTACCGGCCATACAAAGTACAGTAAAATTCCCACAAACATATATACGATGGTGGAAATGATCGGTACAAAACGGGAGCCTGCAAAGAATGACAATGCATTTGGCAGCTGGATCTTGTGGAACCGGTTATGAAGTGCCGCAACACCAAGACCTACAATAATACCGCCAAACACACCCATCTGCAGGGTATTGATACCGCAGACAGAAGCGATGGTTCCGCTGAGCACATCCTTCGCAATGCTTCCATCCTCCAGAATCTTTCCGTTGATCTCCAGCATACCGCTGATGGAAATATTCATTACAAAATATGCGATCACGGCTGAAAGAGCAGCAACCTCCTTCTCCTTCTTTGCCATTCCAATCGCAACACCGACTGCAAAAAGCAGCGGCAGGTTATCAAATACTGCACTTCCCACTTTATTCATAATAACCAGAAGTGCATGGAGAATCGTTCCGTCTCCAAGAATTTTTCCTAAATGATACGTTGCAATGGTAGTCTCATTGGTAAAGGAACTACCAAGTCCCAGAAGCAACCCAGCAACAGGCAGGATTGCGATAGGAAGCATAAAGCTTCTTCCGATTCTCTGTAAGACTTCAAAAATTTTGTCTTTCATGATTCATCCTTCCTTTCTTGGTGATATTTATGCGGAACGTCTGCTCTTTCGCATATCCTTTTTATTTTCCGCTTTTTCTGAAATTCTATACCACCGTTTTCCCGGGATCTGTACAATAACGGGGATAAAAATGGGAACAAAAAAAGGCACTAACTCGCATAAATATCCTGTAAAATTTATGTCTAGTTAATGCCTTGGGTTCGTTTCGAATCAAGTAACATACTATCTAAATTATTTATACCATTTTGCTGTTTATTTGTCAATAGCATGTTTTCATTTTTTATTTCTGCTGTGGCAGTCTCACATAGTTCAGTATCATTTCCTTCTGAAGCAGAAGCTCCGGTGTATAATCCTTATTGTCCTCTGCTCCCCAGATAAATCCACCTGCATAATGAGCACATGTCGCCATCATGGAATGAAATGTCACACGGAATAATTCTTTCTCCGGAATATCTGTCCGAAATGTCTTATCCTCCTTTGCCTTCTCATACATCAGATGAAATCTCGTATTCACAGAATAAAGAGAAGCATGGAACTCCCTCAACTGTTCACTGTCCGTCCCCTCATGAGTCACATAATGATTGAAGTTGTCATTAAACTGCAGAAGGTCCTTGTGATTCTGATACATGTCAATATAACCGTCCAGCGTAAAGATAAAACGGTCGATCGCAGGAATATCCCCGATTGAAGAAAGGGGCCGTACCTCATCCAGCTTGTCAAAATACGCCTGCCACTGTGCCGTACAGACCGCGATCACCAGCTCCAGCTTGTTCTGATAATGACGAAATACCGTAGCCCTGCCTACTCCTGCCTCCTTGGCAATCTCCCCCATGCTGACAGGTTCTATCTTTTTTTCTACAAAGATACGGAATGCTGTCTCCAGAATTTTCCGATCTTTTTCTTCCATTTCTTTTTTTATCTTTTCAGGATCTCTCATAGTAATCCTATATTCCTTTCATTTCCATCATTTTATTTTTCATCACATACCTGAAAAATGAAAAATTTCAGATAATAGGATGTATCTGCCGCCCACAGGATCGGGTGGTCCGGGGCCTGTGTCGCAAAGGACACCTGACGGAGTCTCTTGTGTACATTGGCCGCTGCCTGTCCGATGGTTTTCGTAAAAAGCTCGTAGGTCATAAAATGAGAACAGGAACAGGTGGCAAGATAACCACCGTCCTTAATAAGCTTCATGGCACGGAGATTGATCTCCCTATATCCCTTCACGGCATTTTTTACGGAATTGCGCGATTTGGTAAATGCAGGCGGATCCAGTATGATCACGTCAAACTTCTCTCCTGCCGCTTCCATTTCCGGAAGCTTTTCAAAAACATCCGCACATTCAAAGTCCACAATATGGGACAGACCATTTAATGCCGCATTCTTTTTCGCCTGTTCGACGCCAAGCTCCGAGGCATCCAGCCCCAGCACACTGGAGGCCCCTGCCTGTCCGGCATTCAGTGCAAAGGATCCGGTGTGGGTAAAGCAGTCCAGCACCTTTGCTCCTTTACAGATGGAGCGGATCGACTGACGGTTATATTTCTGATCCAGGAAAAATCCTGTTTTTTGTCCCTCTTTTACATCCACCATATAATGGACACCGTTTTCCACGATCTCCACATTGGTATCAAACTCCGGTCCCAGAAAGCCTTTGACACGCTCCATGCCTTCCTTTAACCGCTCTTTGGCATCACTGCGCTCGTAGACACCGCGGATCACGACACCATCTGCTGCAAGGATCTCCTTCAAAAGCTCTACCAGATGCTCCTTGTAGCGGTCAATCCCCAGAGCCAGGGATTCCACTACCAGAACATCACTGAATTTGTCGATGACCAGCCCCGGCAGAAAATCCGCCTCTCCAAAGACGATCCGGCAGCTTGAGGTATCTACGGTAGCCTTCCGGTAATCCCATGCTGCCTGCAGACGCATCTTCCAGAAATCATCATTGATCTCCTGATCCTGATGACGTGTGAGCATCCGGACACGGATCTTGGAATGACGGTTGATATAACCCTTTCCCATGGGATATCCGTCAAAATCATGAACCAGAACCACATCCCCGTCATCAAAGCTTCCCACGACACTGGCGATCTCGTTGTCATAGATCCATGCCCCGCCTGCCTTGATGGTACGTCCTTCTCCCTTTTTCAGGGTTACGATTGCGTGTTCCATTACAGTACCTCCTGAATCTCCTCGTAACGGATACGAAGCTGCGGCATTTTTGTCATGGTCGTATAATAATTGACTGCCCAGTCCTCTCCCTGAGACGGATCATTCTCTCCTGTTGCCGGCGGTGCAAAGATTTTCAGAGTCATCTCTGTGCCCGGCTCAACCGGTGTCTCAAAAAATGCAGACATCATATCAACGGTCTTCGTGCCCGGTGCTTTATAGAACCAGCGTCCGTTTAATTCCATCATGAGATTCAAATCTTCCTCGAAGGTAATCTCACAAAACTCCGGTGTCTTCTCAAAGGTGATCGGAATCGCAATTCCCTCTGCATCCTCGGCACCCCCCCAGCGAAGTGTTACCGGCAGGGCTGTATCCTCTGTCTCCTCCAGTCCCGGCAGGAAGAACGGATCCTTCAGAATATCCTTATAGTCCTTGAGGATCGGCTGTGGAATCCCCACTGCAGAATTATTCGGATCCTCGATCTCCAGTCCGAGACGTCCTCTGTCCCTAAACTGGTACATAGAAAATCCATCGAACCAGTCCGCATTTTCGGACTTTAATTTCTCCACAAAACGCTTAATGGAATCTCCCTGACGCATTGGTCCGGTCACATCACCGTCTGTATTAAACTCAGAGATCACAAATGGCTTGCACTCTCCATGATTTACCTTTGTCATTCTCTTGGAAGTTTTATTCAGACGCTCAAAGAACGGATCTACCGGTGTCATGGCATAGCTGTCTCCACCCTTCTCACATACATCAAAAGGCCATCCGTAATGAAGTGCCAGATAGCAGTCATTGGACCAGATATCTGCAATATCAAAGGCTTCCTTAAACTCCTCCTCATACTGTACCGGCGCATCCTCAGCCTCCAGATCACCGACAGCTCCTCCGCAAAATACCAGCGAAATCTGTGGTGCCTCTTCCTTCACGATCTTTGCGAAGCGTACAAAAAACTCTCCGATCTCCTTGTAAGAGAAACGCTGATTGTGGGTAAACCAGTCACCGGCACACTCGTGGTTGATACGCAGACGCATTCTTCCAAAAGGCTTCAGATCCTTTGCGATCTGGCGGAGATACTCGTCCTCCAGGGAACAGTCAATGGTCAGCGTCAATGCAACATCCTGGCCATGGCGGCGGATATCTCTCATCTGCTGAAACGGCTCTCCCTTGGTGTCACCGTCCAGACCGCCACGATATGGAAAATAGTCATCATACGGGTAGTCCCACTGAAAATGAATCTCCATATCCTTACATGCCACGCTGATACGCTCCGGCCACTCCTTGTCCTTTGGATAATAGGTATACATGATACCGATATTTCTGTGAGGTCTTCCCAGAGTATTTAATATATAGTCCTGATTTACGTACTCTGCTCTCTCACTTCCATCTCCCAGATCCAGACCACAGGTCGCCGGAGTCAATTTAACTTTTTTAATTTTATCCATGTTTTTTCCTCATTTCTTCATTGTAATTTTACCATCACCTATAAATATACACGAATTCGTGATATAATTCTACCAAAAGATTTACGAAAGGACTGATTTTATGAAACGACGCATTTTAACTTATATGCAGCAGATCGATGAATTCCTCCGGACCCCTCCCGAGGATACAGACTGGGACAAAGCCATCGAAAATCATCTGACGCAGATTCAGTTTTTTCAGCATGAACGGCTGATCCATCTGATCGTCACGGTACTGTTTGCCCTGATGACCACCTCCGTCGTGGTTGGTCTTGTTTCCAGCTCCAATATCTGGCTGGCAATCCTGCTGATCCCTCTGCTGATCCTTCTGTTTCCATACATCAATCACTATTATCTGCTGGAAAACGGAGTCCAGAAAATGTATGCGCAATATGACCGTATGTTAGAATATCAAAATGACAAAAAGTGGAACCGCTTTTTCGCAGTTCCACCAAAAGAGTCATAAATTCTGTCAGACATATTTGGAAACCTGAATATTCAGGTTTCCTTTTTTGGTTTCTCCGGAAATTCCGTCACAGATAAATTTGCCATGTCCCCGTACCGAGACAACATCCGTTTCCTTCAGAAGCCCACTGTTATTTTCCTGACCTCTTCCATTGACAAAGATTTTCTTTTCCCGGAAAAGTGAAATGCTCTGGCTTCGGGACAGATGATAAAGCTTTGCGATCACCACGTCCAGCCGCATACTGGGAACGATCAGCTTCACCGCCTGAAGCTGTGGACGGACTGCCTCCGGCATTTCCTCCAGCAGGCGGCATTTCACATGGGTATGCTTCACCTGATCCAGATTGTCTACAACAAAGGATGCCATTTTATCCAGACAAAACAGATATGCCGTTTTGTCCCGGATCATAATATCTCCAAGAGTGCTGCGGTCTATTCCCAGATGCATCAGCGCCCCCAGATAATCCCGGTGGGTCAGTGC
>JBNMJP010000060.1:0-9666 GCA_050873905.1 Jutongia sp.
GCCCTCTCACGGCGAAAACAGGGGTTCGATTCCCCTACAGACTGTTGGCTGTGATTACAGCTTACAATTTCATATTTGGTCTGTTGGTCAAGCGGCTAAGACGTCGCCCTCTCACGGCGAAAACAGGGGTTCGATTCCCCTACAGACTGCTAACTGTTATTTATAACAGCCCAACCCGAGGAAAGAACCTATTCATTGATCATGGATAGGTTCTTTCCTATCATATGGAAAATGACAGGAAGGACTGTGGAAGAGCAAGTGACTGCTGTCAGGCCGGGGGGAAGCGGAAGGGAGAAAAGAGGTTTTTATGCATATGACATTATCCCGGAATCAGTTAAAATGGATCGCCATATGGACCATGGTGATCGATCATATCGGTTATCTCTTGATACCGCAGGGTACAATGTCGGTGGTGTATTATATTATGCGGGGGATTGGCAGGCTTTCGTTTCCTCTGATCTGTTTTCTGCTGGTGCAGGGGTTTACTTATACCCACAGCCGGGGAAAGTATCTGGCACGTCTCTGGGGCTTTGCTTTGATTTCAGAGATTCCCTATGATCTGGCGTTTTCGGGAAAGCCGGCTGCATGGAGCAGCCAAAATGTTTTTTTTACGCTGGGAATCGGACTGGCGGTACTCTGGGGCATGGCAGAGGCGGAAAAACGCATTGTGGGAGTGGCAAGAGGTATCGCAGATCTTTTGATTCTGTTTGCCGGGATGGGAACAGCAGTGCTTCTAAGGTGCGATTATTCCATGTGGGGCATACTGATGATCACAGCGTTTTATGTGTGCCGGTATGATTTTGGAACGCTCCTATGGCTGTTTCCGGTGATATGTCTGTGTCAGAGCTGGATGGAGGCGTTGGCAGCTCTGGCGCTGATCCCGGTAAAGCTGTATTCGGCAGACAAAGAGCAGGGCAGGACAAAGATGCCCCGGGGCTTCTTTTACTGGTTTTATCCGATCCATTTGCTGGTATTATGGGGGATATACAAATGTCTTTACTAAACATGAAATTGACGGGATTTTTTAGAAGAATTTTCAAATAACAAAAAACTTGAAAAAAGTCAGGAAAAACAGTTGACAGAATGAAAGTGGAATGCTAAGATAATCAAGTGTGCCGCTCAACGAGGTTTTGTGAAATGCCGGAAACGCTTCCGGATACCATAGTTGGCGAGTAATGATAAGGAGGTGCAAAGATGTACGCAATTATTGCAACAGGTGGAAAGCAGTACAAGGTAGCCGAGGGTGATATCATTAACGTAGAGAAGCTTGCAGCAGAGGCTGGCGAGACAGTTACATTTGATAGTGTTCTGGCTGTAAACGACGGAGCTATGAAGGCAGGTGCTGACGTAGCAAATGCAAGTGTTTCTGCAACAGTTGTTAAGGAAGGCAAAGCAAAGAAAGTTATCGTTTACAGATATAAGAGAAAAACCGGATATCATAAGAAAAACGGTCACAGACAGGCTTATACACAGGTTAAGATCGACAAGATCAACGCTTAATCCAGTCTGATGACGGATAAAGATTCTGTGAGATTCACAGAAGGGTGACAGTATGATAGATGTTAAGATATTTCAGACTCCTTCCGGGGAGTATACAGGATTTCAGATGTCGGGTCATGCCGGATATGCCGAGTACGGTCAGGACATTGTATGTGCTGCAGTATCAGCCCTTGTGATCAATGCGATCAATTCCATTGATCAGTATACGGAGGATGCTTTTGAGAATTCCGTTGATCCGGACACCGGTTCCGTGTTCTTTCAGATTACGGACAGGCCGGTCAGTACATCATCACAGCTGTTATTAAAATCACTTGTTCTTGGTCTGAATGGGATCGAGGACGAGTATGGAAAGAAACACATTAAAATTCGATTAGAAAAACAGGAGGGATAGAACCATGTTAAAGATGAACCTTCAGTTGTTTGCTCATAAAAAGGGAATGGGTTCTACCAAGAACGGTAGAGATTCCGAGTCCAAGAGATTAGGAGCAAAGAGAGCCGATGGACAGTTCGTACTTGCTGGTAACATTTTATACAGACAGCGTGGTACAAAGATTCATCCGGGCGTAAACGTTGGACGTGGCGGAGATGATACTCTGTTCGCACTTGTAGACGGCGTTGTTCGTTACGAGAGAAAAGGTAGAGACAAAAAGCAGGCTTCCGTATATCCGGTAGAAGCTAAATAAGACTTTTTGACCGGGAGATCCGGTTACCGATAAGGGGTTGCCACTGGCAGCCCCTATTTCTTTAATGTATAG
This sequence comes from Jutongia sp., assembly GCA_050873905.1. Classification (GTDB taxonomy): domain Bacteria; phylum Bacillota; class Clostridia; order Lachnospirales; family Lachnospiraceae; genus Jutongia. The sequence goes on from JBNMJP010000060.1 coordinate 2,256, forward strand.
GGAAATGCTCGTAATGTAGAGTGAATCAAGGTCAAAACGCTGGTTTTGCCCTTTTTAGGAAGAGAGACTTCTCATTTTAGAAAAGGAGGATATGATGTTTGCAGATAGTGCGAAGATAACAATACGATCCGGAAAAGGCGGAGACGGTCATGTAAGTTTCCGAAGAGAACTGTATGTAGCAGCAGGTGGTCCGGACGGTGGAGACGGCGGCCGGGGCGGCGACCTGATCTTTGAGGTAGATCCCCGTGTCAATACACTGAATGACTTTCGTCATATCCGGAAATATTTTGCCGGGGATGGCGAGCCGGGTGGCAAGAGAAGATGCCACGGAGCCGATGGCGAGGATATGGTGGTTCATGTGCCGGAAGGAACCGTTGTGCGTGAGGCTGAGACCGGGAAGGTCATTATTGATATGTCTCACGAGCACAAGAGAGAGGTGGTCCTGAAGGGCGGCAGAGGCGGCAAGGGAAATATGAACTATGCTACGCCGACCATGCAGGTGCCCAAATATGCCCAGCCGGGCAAGCCGGGCAGAGAGCTTGAGGTTATTCTGGAGTTAAAGACCATCGCGGATGTGGGACTCATTGGTTTTCCAAATGTCGGAAAATCCACTTTCCTGTCAAGAGTCAGCAATGCAAAGCCAAAGATTGCAAATTATCATTTCACCACGTTAAGTCCGATCCTTGGTGTGGTTGATCTGGAGGGAACCGATGGATTTGTGATCGCAGATATTCCGGGACTGATCGAGGGAGCCTCTGAGGGAGTGGGACTTGGCCATGAGTTCCTGCGCCATATTGAGAGAACAAAACTTTTTATTCACATGGTGGATGCGGCATCAACCGAGGGAAGAGATCCTTTAAATGATATTCTGATCATTAATAAAGAGCTGGAAAACTACAGTCCGGAGCTGATCAAACGTCCACAGGTGATCGCAGCCAATAAGACTGACGTATTTTACGGAACCGAGGAGGATACCGTGATCACTCTCCTGAAGGAGGAGTTTGAACCAAAGGGTATCCCGGTATTTCCAATTTCAGCAGTCAGCGGAAAGGGTGTCAAGGAGCTGCTTTATTATGTGAAGCAGCAGCTTGACCAGCTGGATCAGGAGCCGGTTGTTTTTGAACAGGAATATGATCTGGAGCAGGAGACCTTCAAGGACGAGCCATATACTGTGGAATATGATGAGAAGGAAGGCATGTATGTGGTTGAGGGACCACGGATCGAGAGAATGCTTGGTTATACGAATCTTGATTCCGAGAAGGGCTTTGAATTCTTCCAGAAGTTCCTGCGGACAAGCGGCATTGTAGATGAGCTGGAGAAGCTTGGCATAGAGGAAGGCGATACTGTACGGATGTATGGTCTTCAGTTTGATTATTTGAGGTGACAGGGTGAAAGAAATCCTTTTAGAGCTTGGTATCTGCCTTGCAGCGGCGGCTTTTCTCATGATCTACCACGAATGTGTGCGCCTGGTCGTTTATATGTTTTGCCAGCGATCGGTAAAATGTTTTCGGACAGCACCGTGGAAGGTTTGGCGGTATATTGATCCCGTTGGATTGATCCTGTCCCTGACCAGTCTGGTACCCATATCAAAGCCGTATTTTTATCGTATCAGGGACCGAAGGACTAACCTTTTTGTGGGAATTGCAGGGCTTATTTCATTGCTGGCTGTTCTGGTGGGAAGTATTGCCGTTTTGCGAATCGGATATGGTGGCATTGACGGATTAAACCATCTGGTGCTTCCACACTGGTGGAACGCGATTGTCCCGATTTTGGTACAGTACCTTGCAATGCTCAGTGCCGGAATGCTGGTGGCCAATTTATTTCCGATTTCGACCTTCGATATGGGAATGATCGTTGCAGGGGTATCTCCGGCAGGATATCTGGGAATGATCAAAGCGGATGGAACCGTGAAATTGATTTTTGTTCTGGTAGTTTTATTGGATATGATCCATTATGGAGCCTCACGGCTGATCGTTCTGTTTTTGTAGGCTGTATACAAATATCGTGTCTGGGATTTAAGGATTTTATGGAAAGGAATGCAGGATTGGTATGAGTTTATCAGTAAAGCTGGAAGCGTTTGACGGACCGTTATATCTGCTGCTTCATTTGATCGAAAAGAATAAGATTGATATTTTTGATATTCCGATCGTAGAGATTACAGAACAGTATATGGATTACGTTTCTAAAATGGAAACGAAGGACATGGACGTTATGAGTGATTTCCTTGTTATGGCGGCGACACTGCTGAAGATCAAGTCGAAAATGCTTCTTCCGGCACCACCGGCAGAGGAAGGTGAAGAAGAGGATCCGAGAGCTGAGCTGGTAGAACGTCTGTTACAGTATAAAATGTATAAATATGCTTCCTATGAACTGAAAGACCGGCAGTTAGATGCCTCCCATATGGTATTTAAAAAGCCGACAATTCCAAAGGAGATTGCAGAATATCAGGAAGAGGTGGATGTGGAAGCTCTTCTGTCGGATGTGACATTATCCAGGCTGCAGCTTATCTTCCGGGACATTATGAAAAAACAGGTAGACAAGATCGATCCCATCCGAAGCAAATTTGGAAATATTGAGAAGGAAAAGATCAGTCTTACGGACCGGATGTTGCATATTGAGGAATATGCCATGGCTCACGGCAGATTTACATTCCGGGGGATGTTAGAGGAGCGGCACAGTAAGCTGATGCTGATCGTAACCTTTCTGGGGATTCTGGAGCTGATGAAGGTGGGCAAGTTAAAAATAGAGCAGGAAAATATTTTTGACGATATTCTGATTACATATGTACCGGGTGTGAAGGATGTAGAGGTTGTGCCATCCAGTGGTGTGTGAAATAAATTTTTCGTGCAGCAGACTTTGTACCTTGCTGTTAAAGTCTGCGGATTGAGAAAGGAATGTAGATTCGTATGGATAAGGAAATGAAAATAGCAGATTTGGAAGCGGTGATCGAGGCAATCCTGTTTACCATGGGAGAGGCCGTGGAGCTGGAGCGGATCGCAGCGGCAACGGAGCAGGATGAGGATACCTGCCGTCATGTGATACGGAATATGATGGACCGCTATGCCGGGGATGACAGAGGAATACAGATCATTGAGCTGGATGGAGCCTTTCAGATGTGCACCAAATCTTCCATGTATGAGTATCTGGTCAAGATCGCCCATGTGCCGAAGAAGCATGTGCTGACGGATGTGCTTCTGGAGACCTTATCTATCATAGCCTATAAGCAGCCTATCACAAAGCTGGAGGTAGAGCATATCCGTGGTGTAAAGAGTGACCATGTGATCAATAAGCTGGTGGAATACAAGCTGATCTGCGAGGTGGGACGTCTGGACGCCCCGGGACGCCCGATCCTGTTTGCTACCACGGAGGAGTTTTTGCGGAATTTTGGTATTGAATCCCTGGAGGATCTGCCGGTGGTCAATCCGGAAAAGGTGGAGGACTTCAAGCTGGAGGCAGAAGAAGAGGTACAGCTGGAACTGGATATTGAGTTAGACCACAAAGAAAATGAGAAAAAGGCATCAGAGACTGATTGAAATTCAGTAAAAGGATGAAAATAGAAAAAATCACACGAACCTGTTTACAAACACATTTCAATGTGTTATTCTAAATAAGTTGTGATTACCGTCACTCGGATTTCGGAAACTCCAACCAGTTCTTAGTGACAGGCATATATTAAATTTTAGGAGGAAAAACAATGATTAGCAAAGAGCAGAAAGCAGAAATCGTAAAAGAGTATGGACGTACACCAGAGGATACAGGATCTCCAGAGGTACAGGTAGCAATCCTTACATTCCGTATCCGTGAGCTCACAGAGCATCTGAAGGAGAACAAGAAAGACCATCATTCAAGACGTGGTATGCTGAAGATGATCGGTCAGAGACGTAACCTTCTTGAGTACCTTAAGAAGAAAGATCTCGACGCTTACCGTGCACTGATCGAGAAGCTTGGTCTTAGAAAATAATTTTACACAATGAGGGATGAGGCACCTGAAAGGGTGCCTTGTTTTGCTAAGCCCCCACAGGGCAAAAGGAAAGGAGATAATCATGGCATACAAAACATATTCCATGGAGCTTGCCGGAAGAACTCTGTCCATCGATATCGGACGAGTTGCAAAGCAGGCGAATGGTGCTGCTTTGATGCATTACGGAGATACAACGGTTCTTTGTACTGCAACAGCATCTGAGAAGCCACGGGAGGGAATTGACTTCTTCCCTCTGTCAGTAGAGTTTGAAGAAAAAATGTACTCTGTCGGAAAGATTCCGGGAGGTTTTAATAAGCGTGAGGGAAAGGCATCCGAGAATGCGGTTCTGACAGCGCGTGTTATTGACCGTCCAATGCGTCCTTTGTTCCCAAAGGATTATAGAAATGACTGTTCTCTGAACAATCTGGTTCTTTCTGTTGATCCGGAGTGCCGTCCGGAGCTTGTTGCTATGATCGGTTCTGCTGTTGCAACAAGTATTTCAGATATTCCGTTCTACGGACCATGTGCTACTACACAGATGGGTATGGTAGACGGCGAGTTCATCGTAAACCCAAGCCAGGAGGTATGGGACAATGGTGATCTTCGTCTGACAGTTGCTTCAACTGCAGAGAAGGTTATTATGATCGAGGCCGGAGCCAATGAGATTCCGGAGGACAAGATGATCGAGGCAATCTACAAGTGCCACGACGTGAACCAGACCATCATTGCACTGATCAATCAGATGGTAGAAGAGATTGGTAAGCCAAAGCATGAGTATACAAGCTGTGCCATTCCGGAGGAGATGTTCGAGGAGATCAAAAAGATCGTTCCTCCTGCTGAGATGGAAGAGGCTGTATTCTCTGATGATAAGCAGACAAGAGAAGAGAATGTACGTCAGGTAACAGAGAAGTTAGCAGAGGCATTCGCTGAGAAGGAAGACTGGCTGGAGATTCTGGACGAGGCTGTATATCAGTATCAGAAAAAGACTGTCCGTAAGATGATCCTCAAGGATCACAAGCGTCCGGATGGCCGTGAGATCACACAGATCAGACCACTGGCCGCAGAGGTTGACCTGATCCCTAGAGTTCATGGTTCTGCAATGTTTACCCGTGGACAGACTCAGATCTGCAATATTACCACACTGGCTCCTCTTTCTGAGAAGCAGAGAATTGACGGACTGGATGCCAACAAGACAGAGAAGAGATATATGCATCATTATAACTTCCCTTCATACTCTGTTGGTGAGACAAAGCCGAGCCGTGGACCGGGACGTCGTGAGATCGGTCATGGTGCTCTGGCAGAGAAGGCATTGCTTCCGGTACTTCCAAGCGAGGAAGAGTTCCCATATGCAATCCGTTCCGTATCCGAGACTTTTGAGTCAAACGGTTCTACATCCATGGCATCTACCTGTGCATCCTGCATGTCATTAATGGCTGCCGGTGTACCGATCAAGAAAATGGTTGCAGGTATTTCCTGTGGTCTTGTAACAGGCGAGACAGATGACGATTTTGTACTGCTTACAGATATTCAGGGACTTGAGGATTTCTTCGGTGATATGGACTTTAAGGTAACCGGTACCGAGGATGGTATTACAGCCATTCAGATGGATATCAAGATCCACGGTCTGACCCGTCCGATCGTAGAGGGTGCCATCGCAAGATGCCGCGAGGCAAGAATGTTCATTATGGACACTTGTATGAAGCCGGCAATCAGCGAGCCTCGTGAGAAGGTGGGTAAGTATGCACCAAAGATCATCCAGATCATGATCGATCCACAGAAGATCGGTGATGTTGTTGGACAGCGTGGTAAGACCATCAACGCTCTGATCGAGAGAACCGGTGTGAAGATCGACATCAACGATGAAGGTCAGGTTTCTATCTGTGGTGAGGATGAGGCAATGATGAATGAGGCAAAGCGCCTGATCGAGATCATTACAACAGACTTCCATCAGGGACAGATCCTGGAAGGTGATGTGGTAAGCATCAAAGAGTTTGGTGCATTCATCGAGTTTGCTCCGGGCAAAGAGGGAATGGTTCACATCTCTAAGATTGCGAAAGAGCGCATCAACCATGTAGAAGATGTTCTGACTCTTGGTGACCATGTAAAGGTTGTATGCCTTGGTAAGGACAAGATGGGCAGAATGAGCTTCAGTATTAAGGATGTAAAATAATTATATAGAATAATTTCAAATGAAATGTGAAGACTCCAATTATGGGGACTTCACATTTTATTTTTGTAAAAATAAAATGTAGAAAGTATATTTTGTCATTGACACAATTTTTTATGTGAAATATAATATACTAAACAAAATAGAAGATATAAATCTAAATTGTTAAGAAAGGAGGATAATTATGCTATATGATTATATCAGGGAACATTATAAAGAAGCGGAACCTATTTTCTTTTCAGATCTGGAAAGAGAAGATATCAGCAAGTCTGCTTTGAATCAACAATTAAAAAAGCTTTGTGACAAGGAACTTCTTAGAAAATATGATATAGGAGTATATTATCTTCCCAAGAGAACATTGTTTCATTCTGTTGTTGGTCCCAATGCGGATATGGTGGCGAGATATCGGTTTATTTCTAAGGGAGAAAATATTGATGGATTTTATGGAGGCAATTCCTTTGCCAATCAGATAGGAATAACGACACAAGTTCCGCGAGTGGTTGAAATTGTAAGCAATAATACAAATTCCTCCGATCGAAAGGTGCGTATAGGAAATAGATGGTTTTATGTGAGAAAGCCGGTTGTACACATCACAAAAGAAAACGTATATGTTTTGCAGATGCTGGAATTGCTAAAAAATCTTGATGCATATCTTGATGATTCATATACAGAAGCAAAGGAAAAGTTTGCAGAATATATAGCGATCCATGAAATCAAAAGAAGTGATGTGGATCGTTATATCAGGAATTATCCGATGTCAACATTTAAATATTATTATGAATTGGAGTTGGATCATGTACTTGCATAAGGAAAATAGAGAATTGTTTCGAGATGCTATTTTGCTTACTTCACAAAAACTGGAAGTGAGTGAGGATATTATTGAAAAGGATTACTATGTAACTATGATTTTAAAGAGACTGTCGGAAGGTCCATATCCGGTTGTCTTTAAAGGAGGTACTTCTCTTTCAAAAGCATTTCGTGTAATTGATCGGTTTTCAGAGGATATTGATATTACTTTTACGGAGCATTTGGGAGAGGCAAGGCGTAAAAAACTAAAATATAATATTCTCAGACCAATTGCAGATGATTTAGGTTTAGATATCCGAAATTTCAATTTAGTTGAAAGTGACAAAAATTTGAATCATTATGATTATTATTATGAGTCGGTAGTTGGAGATAGAGTGATTAATGCAACATCAATATTTGGAGGAACAACAATTATTGTACCAAATAATGTTAATGTTAAAGTAAGATCAAACGGTATATTTGGAGGAGTAAACAAC
>JBNMJP010000061.1:0-9641 GCA_050873905.1 Jutongia sp.
GCAACGCTTCCATTCCATTGACATCTACTGCTCCCTGATTGCCCGTCACCTCATCCATCATATTCAGCGCAACCACCATAGGAATATCCATCTCCAAAAGCTGCATGGTCAGATAGAGATTTCGCTCAATATTTGTTGCATCTACTATATTGATCAGTGCACGCGGCTTCTCCTCCAGCACAAAATTTCTGGATACGATTTCTTCACTACTGTAAGGGGACATGGAATAAATACCGGGCAGATCTGTAATATCTGTCTCTGCATGTCCTTTAATGGTGCCATCCTTCCGGTCCACCGTCACACCCGGGAAATTACCCACATGCTGATTTGATCCGGTCAGCTGGTTAAAAAGCGTCGTCTTTCCACAGTTCTGATTTCCCACCAACGCATATGTCAGCAGCGTTCCCTCCGGCAGCGGATTTTCATCCTCCTTGGAATGATACTTTCCTTCCTCGCCAAGACCGGGATGCTCCGTCGCCTGCAGCCGCTCCCGTCCTGCATGGCTTCTGGTTCTCTGATCGATCGGCGCAATTTCGATCTGATCCGCTTCCGCCAGGCGTAGCGTCAGCTCATAACCATGAACCTGCAGCTCCATAGGATCTCCCATCGGTGCCAGCTTCACTACCGTCACCTCTGCCCCGGGGATCATCCCCATATCCAGAAAATGCTGGCGCAATGCCCCTTTTCCTCCTACCGTCCGGATCACGGCACTCTTTCCAATCTCCAGTTCCTTTAATGTCATAACCTATGCCCTCTTTATCTAATGTGATACGATTCCCCTATGGATTTATTTCATCCCGTCACCATCCATAGCTCTGGTCATCTAATGATAATTTTTATCAACAAGCTTAAGTTATACCAAACGATCTGTTATGTCAACTGGATATTCTTTTTAAATATATTAGCATTTTCTATGATGTTTAAATCAGCAAAAGGGAACTATCGCACCAACAGATCATTTATTGTCCGTCGATGTAATAGTTCCCTTTCTTTAATTGTATTTATCCATGAATTATTTCACAAATCCTTACCGCTTCGGCAAAAGTTCGAAAAATCTTCACTTTTCTCACTCACGGGCGCATTCACACTATGATGCGGCAACAACCTCGGCTTCTCCCTCAGCAGCTTCATCTTCCTCCACGTACTGAGATCCCTCTGAAATATCTACGATTGTTGCATCCTCTGAAGTGATCAGCTCAATCTTGTCATTCATCAATTCCTTGATATCCTTTACCTTGATACATTTCTGATCGCCCAGCTTCTCGAAGTCAATATAAACCTTTTCTACAATATCCGCCGGATCTGCCTTATAATGAATCTCGGAAATCTCCTCGTCAACGGATCCTTTTGCCAGCTCCTCATTTAACAGTACAACCTGTGCTGTCGTAGAAATTTTCTCTCCGGCAACCAATAACTGGAAATCAATAAACATAATCCTCTTCATCAGCGGATTATAATCTACATCCTTTACGATTGCGTTGTACTTCTGATCTCCAACCTGCAATACCGTTCTGCTGCCCTTCATGTTCTTTCTCATGAAACGCTGTGCTTCAAATTCAGAAATCTTCAAAGCAACCGGCTCCTCCAGATCTTTTCCACACAAACTGCCTGGGACATATCCCTCTCTCCGCAGCTTTTTCGCCTTTACACTCATGTCTCTTTTCTCAGCGTTTAATGTCATCATAATGATTCCTCCTTCTTTTTGCTGATCTTCACATGCGTAAAGCAAAGCTTGATCCGACTGCATCCCCGTGGAATGTTTTTGCTTTATCAGATGAAACAAATTTAATTGTTCCATCCTCACTTTACCTTCGCACGAATAAAGCAAAAAAGACTTCCACCACACAGGCTTTTAGTGTAGTAGAAGTCCAAATCGAATCGGTTTTTCGTTTTATGCACCATAGTTTTATTATAGTACCTTATTTCTGATCTGTCCAATTTCATTTTAGACAATCTTTTGCCGATCCATTTTTATTTTTTGTGCATTTTTTAACCGAAATATCTCTTCAGAAGACCCTCGAATGCCTTACCATGTCTAGCCTCATCACGTGCCATCTCGTGAACTGTGTCATGGATCGCATCCAGATCCAGTGCCTTTGCTCTCTTTGCAAGATCAAACTTACCTGCTGTTGCACCATGCTCAGCCTCTACACGCATTTCCAGGTTCTTCTTCGTGCTGTCTGTAACAACCTCGCCAAGAAGCTCTGCGAACTTCGCTGCATGCTCAGCCTCCTCATATGCTGCCTTCTCCCAGTAAAGTCCGATCTCAGGATATCCCTCACGATGAGCCACACGAGCCATAGCCAGATACATACCAACCTCAGAACACTCTCCGTTGAAGTTTGCACGAAGATCTGCCATAATGTCCTCCGGTGCACCCTGTGCAACACCTACCACGTGCTCAGCAGCCCATGTCTTGTCATCTCCCTGCCGGATGAACTTCTCTGCACCAACTCCACACTGTGGACACTTCTCTGGTGGCTGATCTCCTTCATGAACATAACCACATACAGAACATACATACTTTGCCATAATCGTAATCTCCTTTTCTTTTATAATTTTATAACATTTGTTTGCCTTGTCTTCTTAACAGTAATGATTACTGTTTCTGATAAGAATATAACAAATCCTTCCCCTGTTGTCAACACATTTTTTCAAAAAATCTCATCTTTTTGATAATATCCGGTCATTTACTTCCTGCAATCCGGACACAATCCGTAAAATAACACCTGATGTCCCAGGATCTCTCCATCAAATCCATCCCCTGCGATCTGATCAATATGATCAATGGGATCCATCTCCAGATCTATTACACAGCCACACCCACGACATGCGAAATGATAGTGGGGTCTTGTATCACCATCAAAATGATCGACCCCGTCACCACAGTCCAGACGCAACGCCTCGCCCTGCTCCACCAGCAGATTCAGATTGCGGTAAACGGTTCCCAGACTAATACGAGGATGCTCATTTTTGATATTATTATACACAGCCTCCGCTGTAGGATGAGATTTTGTCGAGAGCAGATACGTCCGTATCGCCTCCCGCTGTTTACTATAACGTATTGCAGCCATCTCTTTCTCCTTTCATTAAAATAATAGTAATTGTTACTGTTATTTTAACATAATAATTTCTTCTGTCAATGCGTTTCTCAAAACGCCTGAATACTTTGATCTGTTTTGATGATATGGCTATGATAAGTGATGTACCTTAATTCAACCCTAAATAAAAAACGGATAACCGAAGTCATCCGTCTCTGATTTTTAGCACCTACACTATTTCTGGACACTATTCTTAATTATCAAAGGAGTCATTTTTTCCATAAGTGCATCCGCGATACGTCTGCTTTTGTCATCAAGAATTTTCTTCTTTTGTTCACGCGCCCATTCTACAGCCTTTAACTGGTCTTCCGGTCGTTCACTTAATACTACATGTTCTTCCATCATGCTATGCACCTCCTTATCGCTTCTCATAGTTTATACCTACATTATAACAACTTTTCAGAAAATAATCTGCTGCTTCCTGCAAATCTTTTAAATTTCTTGCTTTGTTATTTAAATCTATTGCTTCATTAAGCAAAACAACTGCTTTTTCAAAATCATATTTACTATTTTTTACCAGATATGATACATTTCCCAAATTCGTAACGACAACCATCAGTTTAACCGTCTCATATCTAAGCAAAAACTGAATATCTGACAAAGAAAAAGCCGACAGTGATGGGTGATTATGCAGTACCAAGACAACACAATCTCTGGAAGCACATATTAAATGATAAGATGTAGCATCACTCAAAGGATCAACATAATGCTCCGCCCCCAGTGCAATTCCAAGATAGCGTTCGCCTTTTTCTATCAACTGCGCACTTTCAAGACTATCTGTTACTGCCACTTCATTGGAATCATTTTCATCCTTAGAGATCTGCAGAACTTGTCTTGCCAGTTCCCGAAGATTATCATACTCTGTTTCTGGTATCTCTTTATACCGAACACGTGGCACTTTGTTAATTGCTTCATCAGTGATTATAATCTTATGATCACGCTTTTTTGCCATTTCAAGATCATTTAAATTCTCACTCATATTTACTCACTTTCTCTATCACATATATTTTTTAACAACAACGCATTGATCTAAATATTTATGAAGAAATGATATTTATTACAACACTTCCACTGCAACAGTATCCAAAATTGAATACATTTTTATATTATCACAATTTTATTTTCCTTACAACAAGCAATGCACCCGTTTCCAGGTGATATAAGATTTGCTTACAGCTTCCTTCAGATTCCACCTCACGATGGACACCCTTTGTCTTGGCTATATCCTTCCCACTACTAGGACGGATTAGGGACTTTCACCCATTAGAAACGTGCGCCGCAAGGCACACCACTAAAAAAGGACTACGGCATTTTACCGTAGACCTCTTTATGTTGTTTATTCTATATACACATTAATCTAAAGTAATTATATCTATTTCAGTTACTTTGCAAGTTTCAAAATATGAATTTTTAAAAATATAAGATGCAAAACCTATATCTTAAAAACTATATTTATCTATATAGAAATTATAATTTGCCACGTTTTTTAAAATATTAGCAATAGCAACATCATAAGTATATTGCAGGTCTGTTGACGGATTATTACTCCACTGAAGCCTATCAGTTCCATCACCTTTAAAAGTCGATATATCAAGTTCTGCTGTCACCTGCGTTCCGTTGTTTAGTGTTGCCATTGCTGTTGCTATTTTACTTCCTCTCGTAAGTATTACATTATGTCCCTTTCTGCCCCAATTTTGAAAGATTTCTATTTTATCTCCACTCATTGAAACGGATACATAGCCGTAAGTACAATAGCTTCCATATGTTGACAATTCCCTCTCCTTTATTACATAAGCAACAATTTGATCAAAATTTTGATTATACTTTTCTTGTGATTCTACCGTTGGGATTGCTGTTGAAACCGAATTAATATCTATTTCTCTATTTACTATCGTAACCTTACATTTGAACTTCTTATTTCCAACTTTTACAGTAATTGTAGCTTTTCCTTTCTTATGTGCAAAAATCTTACATTTACTATTTTTAAAATTAAATGCTTTTATTGTTGCAATCTTTTTATTGCTAGAAGTCCATTTAACCTTTTGAATTGGATTTTTTACTGATATAACATAAGTTTCGTCATAATCCATTGTAACTTTTGTTTTGTTAATTGACATTTTCTTTTTTGCTGCTTGCCCCACTTTATAATTTGATACAAGTAATGTTACTAGCATAGCAATACACATTAAAATTGATATAAATTTGCTTCTCTTTTTCATAAAATTCTACCTCCTAATATTATATTTGTATATCCTACTTTTCAATATTAAGTGTGACTTAGTGGTATATTATCAACTAGGTAGGTGATTGAATGAAACCATTAAAGAATAAAGTGAGTATTACCCTTGATGAAGATGTTATTAAACGAATAAAACAACTGGCAGAGAGTGATGATAGATCGTTCAGTCAGTATATAAATATGGTATTAAAAGAACATTTGAATAAGATTGATGGGACTGCTGAGAAGTAGTCTTCCTTTTTATTTATGTGTCTATATATAAGACAAACCACGAATGAAATCGGTTCGTTTTATCAACACAAACTTTGCACCAATTATCAGATTATCCCCTGATATTATAGATACAGAGTTTATATTGACCAAATTTTCTGCATCAAAATATCCCGGATGACCATGATCATCCGGGATTCCATTACTAATTCACCGTACTTCCTTTTATTTATTTCGAAATACCGATTTAAAAAAACCGCCCTTTTTTCTGTTTTTGCCGCTTTCTTCTTCCTCGCCGCCCGGCGTCTGTGGCTGTGCCAGCGGATCATCTCCACCAAAGCCCGCCGGATACAATAAATGCTCATAATGCTGACGAAGCTTCGCCCAGTCCGGTTCATAAAAATACTCCGGCTTTGGCACTTTGATCTGTGCATTCTCATTGATCAGACATACGATCGTCTTATCATCCGTGGTGTCCTCGATATTCCACAGTGGTACACTTGCTGTCATGGTACTGCAAATCTTTTCCGCCGTCGCGGCATCATACATACTCTGATAACCACGGCGCATACAGTCCAGATATAACTGCCAGTCCTGCTCCGGATCCAGAAACTCTCCATTAATATAATAATGATACAGATCAATGGGATCCTGAAGATTTTTATTGCCCAGCACGCAATACGGATTCATAAAGAACTCCGTCGCACTCAGATATACATTTATTTTATGTCTGTCAGGATTCTGAATCTCCTCTCTGGTGGCCGGAAGATTTAGTAAATGCGGCTGGATCACTCTTTCGAGGATTCCATCTGTCACCAGCATAACTGCTGCCACTCTCTCTGGAAAATAGCCAAACTCCCACGATTGCTCTCCCGCCCGGAGAGGCATCACCGAGACCCCGTCCGATCCCTTCTGTGGAAATGTTGCTACCTTTGTCTCTCCTGATGTGGTCCGGACCAAAATCCCCCCATCTCCGGCATGACCGTATACAACCGTCCTGCCATCATAGAGCACCACATGAAGAGTCGTATCATATTCATTCAGCATATCATCACAGTCCTGCACATACTCCTCAATGGCTTTCTCTGCGTACTGAAATCCCGCCTTTAAACATACCTTTTGCTCATCAATCCCATATCCGGCCTGTATATGGCGTTCCAAATATTCTACCAGCTTCTCCGTCGCTAATCCGGATGCAATATCGGAATGACGTGCGCTGCCAACCCCATCAGCAGCTACGCCGATATATATCCCCGGAACAATCTCCCCATGCATATTGGCATCCTGACATACAACCCCTGTTTTTATATGCGCTTTTCCTTTGATAGAAAATCCATAACTTAACATGTCATACGCCCCTTCTCAAATGTCAGAAATGGTCTCCTACCACTCGCTGACATCCCTCTCCTCGATATCCGCTGCCATACCTGCACCCTCCGGCAGATTATCCAGCTCTATCCTGTCTCCTACCTGGCTCTTGGAGATTGCACTCATGCTGTCTACCAGCCAGTCAAAAATACCTGTGAACTCATGCTGCTGCAATTCGATCACACGGTCTGTCAGCTTAAAAAGCTCTTCTTTATCATAATCATCAACACCTAAAGCCCAGAATTTGAGACGTCCGTTGCTTCCCTTAGACTCCTCCTCATGAATTCTGGCGGCAGCCTCCTGCATCGCCTCCGGCGTAGACATGGAAACACCATCCGTGATCATGAAGATCCAAGGCTTAAAACAAGGAACCCCAACTCCCTGATATTCTCTGGTACGTTTCTTAACCAGATCAATAGCTACCTGAATCGCCTCTGCCATATGTGTCTGTCCGCCCGGCTCCAATGTGATCGTCGGCATCTGATCGATCGGCATAAAGTCACTGACGATCTCAACATGTGTCTCAAACGTAACAATCGCTACCTCCACACGTTTTCTCGCAAGCGGATCCTGGCATACCTGCTGCTTGAACTTCGCAATCGCTTCATTCAGACTCTGAATCGGTGCTCCCTTCATGGAACTGGAAATATCCAGTAGAAGCACACATGCCATATGTGGTTCGCTTGGTGCGGCGATTCCCCCAAATAACTGCTCCTTCGTGATCTGTTCACTCATTTTCCTTCCTCCTGTTTCCTTTTCATTGCTACCCCTTGGTGTTACCTCTATCAACTATTAAAATACCATACAATAAATAAAATAATAAAAAGTGCAATTACTCCATATATGATAAATACAAAATGCGACTCCAAAAATGTCGGCTCCTTCGGACGCACATCCATATAATTTTCTGCCATGTGCTCCTTTGGATGGATCGGCTGGCTGGCTGCAATCCTTCTCTTCTCAGCGGCCGCCTCTGCCTCCGCTTTTCGCTGTCTCTCCTGATGCTTTTTGATCATCTCACAATAAGGACACTCCATCTTATGGATAAAATAGATATGACCATGCGGACATTTAATATAATCTTTATTTTGTAAAACTTCCATGATCACCTGCATCCACTCACTGGCACTGGCACGCACCGTTGGATCCTTATAGCCATCCACAAAGGTGCGATAAAACAATCTCTGAAAACTCTCCGGAAGAAATGTAAAGTCCGGCGCATAAGTCGGATATGTAATTCCCTTTTTCTTGTAGAAGAACGGTGAAAATCCCTTACGGATATTGTCGGAAGGCTGTGGAATATCCAAAGATTCATCCATTTGCTCTGCTTCCTCGGGATCGATCGCACATGCAAAAGGATGACAGCCATTCATAAATAATGAGAATAAATTGACTGCCAGTGCAAAGCGGTCTGTCTCCTTACTATATGTCGGAAGCGGCATGGACGACAAACTCTGCCCTCCATACAGACGTTTCTGCAGCTCCGGTGGAATATAGTTCGCCTGCCCCACCTCACAGCGATACATCATCTGACCGTTTACGATATGATAAGAATCTGTGTCTACCAAAGTAACCATCAAAGCTCCCGGATCATCCATATCCAGGTTGACACAGATATTCTGCGGATTCAGATCTCCACATACCTGGCCAAAGCTATGTACAGTATCTACCGCTGCGCAGATATTATATCCGATAAACAATCGATCCTCCAGATTGATCTCCTCAATCCCGGCACCACATACCACAGTAAAATCCTCAGCACTATGAAGTCTCGGCATAATATAACCTGCAAACCCAGACTCCTCATATATCACGTCCAATGGCCATGTAACCTGCCGGCGCTGAATATCCGTTAATTGATAGCGAATCATCAGAGAGAGCTTTTCCAAGCGACGCTTTGTTCTTTTTTCCTGTTTGTATATTTTTGCTACGATATCGTCTGCCCCTTCTACGGCACATATCGTTCCTTCACCGCCCTTGGCGATTGGCTCCGGATCAATATTATATATTTTTCCCGATGCTCCCCGATACTTTTTCATTTAATCCTCCATGTCTACAGACAGGCTTTTTTTGCATATTCTGCTGCCTTATCTGCTGCTGCGGCTGCCTCCTGTGCCTTAACCGCCGCCATACGTGCTGCTTCTGCCGCCTCCTGGGCACGACTCACAGCCATCTCCATCAAATGCTGTCTGGACTCACCAACAGGTTCATCACTGAGACCCATTGCCTCGTTGACAATCTGATCGATCACCTGACCATCCGCTCCGACACGAACCGGCTCCCGTGGTCCTGACTCCATCTCAACATAATGCTTTTTCCGTTCCTGCACTTCTGCAAATTCTGTCTTTTCTACACCAGCCATCGCATAATACTTCTTTGCCAGCTCTATATTCTGTCCAAAGAGAATGCCGTTTTCGTACATATACGCTAAACCGATATACGCGCGCTTGCTTCCCTTGCTTTCCGCTCTGTGATAAAGCTGATATGCTCTGTTTAAATTCTGTTCAACCCCGTATGTACCATTCAGACATCTGTCTGCCATCTCGCAGGTAGCTTCTACGTCCTTCTGCTCAATAAGCTGCTCCAGATCCTGATTGGTTAATTTTGTATAATCCATGCCCCATCTCCATTTCTGCAAATATGCTTTGCATTTAACTCTCCAATACACATAAATACATAGATTAAATTTATCATATCAGGCGCAAAAAGTCAATGATTCTGCC
>JBNMJP010000062.1:0-9613 GCA_050873905.1 Jutongia sp.
GATCATCAATGCCATCACTGCCGTGTATCCGTCTTCAGGCAATACCTCCGGTTCCACAAGCAGCATTGATACCGGCAAAACATATATGCTGAAAAACGTAAACAGTGGTCTGTAGATGGATGTCTGCGGTGCAAAAGCGGTAAATGGTACAAATGTCATCCAGTACTCTGCTTCCAAAGCAAAAGCAAATAATACCTGGAAATTTGTTCCTGACGGAAAAGGATATTACTATATTTACTCCTGTCTGGGAGACGGCAGGACATTTCTTCTGGATGTTTCATGCAACAGCAGTGCAAATGGGACAAACATCGGAATTTATAAAAATACCAACTGCAGTGCCCAGCTTTACAAGCTTGTAAAAAATTCCGACGGAAGCTACAGCATTTATACAAAGTCTTCCGGTTGCAAGAGTGTTGTCGAGATTGCTAATGCAAACCGCAGCAATAACGGCAATGTACAGCAATGGGTTTATAACGGACATAACTGCCAGAAATGGCAATTGATCGCACAATAAATCTATCAAATAACTCAAAATCAACAGGGTTGTGCCTTAACAGATGAAAATGTTCAGGCACAGCCCTTTTTTATTCAGAAAAAGCCGTACTTATACAACCAAAAAGCAGATGCTCCACTGATACGAAGCATCTGCTCTCACTCATTTGGTCTTACGCATACAAATTATGACTCTAAAGACACTGATAGAAGTATAGATCCTTGCGTGTATACCGCCAACGGGATTCCATCCTATTTACGCAATGCCGTTCCGTTACTGCTTTTTCACCGGACGCTTCGGCTGATGTAAAAGACCTGCACATGCAGGCGGCCACCCTGATTTTGCTCTTGCCCCTTCTGCCTTTACAAGCTTTCCAGCCAGATTAAGAATCCGATTTTCGTCCTTTTTTTCATAATCCTTCACCTCCTGTCCCATCACCTTGGCAGTTATTATATAAACAGCACAAAAAATGATTGCAATCATTATGTACCGCTGCCATCTCATACGCAAAAGATATCCCAGCCCGATCAATACGCATTCTATTGCGAGTCCATACCTGCTCCACCTTTTATATTCTCTCTGTTCTTCGACGCTCAGACAGAGATTTGGATGATTCACCGGAGCATACCACCATATACACGCACACGCCGGAAGAAAAAACGTCATCAGTCCCCATGTATGCTTCTGCATCATGGGAACCGCTGCTTCCAGTGCGATAAACAGTGTAAACGCTGAGCCCACCAGACATCCGATAAAACTTTCTACATGATACCCACCCGTCATCTGTCTCAACGTCATAAAACTGACAATAAAGATAATGCCGGAAATGGGTTTCCCCACCAAAACCGCAATCGAGATCAATAGAACACAGGCAATCACTTTTTCCATAAACAAAGTTAATCCATAGATAGAATCTTCACGTTCCTCTTCCTCCAAGACTTCCTTTTGAATCAGATAGATAATCAACAAAAAATGCTACCATAGTCCTGTCTCCTCCAATTCCTTTTTACACAATTAACAAAAAGAAATCAATACAAATGACAATATTTGACTAAAAGTAGCAAAATTTGACTGTTATTTTTCCTCAGGGATCATTGCTGTAAAATAAAACCAACCATCTTCACTGTGCATATAGCTCATCCCATCATATTTTTCTAATACCATCTGAACATTCTTTAATCCGATACCATGATTTGCTTTGTCCACTTTACTGGTATGCATCTGATGATAAACCTCACTCCGTGTATCCTCCACAGGATTCTGTACTGACAATAAAATCTGTGATCTTTCCCGAAGAAGCTTTAGTCTTATTACCGGATGGTCTTTTCTGTTCTCACACGCTTCAATGGCATTATCCAGAAGGTTTGCCAGCAGAATGACCATATCCTGCTCTTCCATCCATGCTCCCGACAGATCATTGATCTGAAACGACATCGCAATCCCTTTACTCTTTGCCAGCCTGTATTTCTGGTTCAGCACCACATTGATAATGGAATTGTTCACATCCACCACTTCGCTTCCATCCAACAGGATCTGTGTCAGTTTTCCGACATAGTTTTCCGCTTCCTTATACTTTTTCTGCTGCAGAAGTCCTCGTATACACTGCACCTGATTGTTATAATCATGAAGCATTCTCTTTTTCTGATAATAATCCTCACGGACACCATAATACGACTGCATTTTTTCTTTATTTCTTTCCTGCAAAAGCTGCAACTGGGTGTATTCATATTCTCGCTGGGAAACATATTTTAAAAGGACAAATAAAATGATATTCATGATCGCCATGCAGAGTGCCACAGCCACATACCCGGCTGCACTGTTATTTTCCCGGAAAGAAAGCATCATGACCATGATGACCACCACCGTCAGCACCGGGAAACTGATCATCAGGATCCATTCGGAGCTTTTCATGTAAAGCACGCGGTTTCTTTTCCACAAATAATCCAGTACAAGCACAAAAATAAATAAAATTGTTTTGCACAAAAGCACAAGGAGCACCTGTATAAAATCATTTGCTAAAACACTGGAATCCAGCAGCCGGTCCACAAAAACCAGACCGAGATAATCCACGCATATCAACAGTGCATAAAACAGTATGCCAAGAAATATCCGGGGCAGCCATTTTCCCGCATAAAATATAAAAGAAAACAGTAAAATACTGACGACAACTGCCATCATCCGGTAAATGTAATAGCCGCCAAACTGTGTACTGACAGCACAAAACAAAAACACTCCTGCCAGCATTACTACAGAAATAATGTCCGACCGCAGAGAGGAATATTTTCTTTGAAGAAAAATATCCAAAAAAATCTTGCAGCAGAGAGCTTCGTATAATACGATGCTAACGCTTTTTAAAACTTCTTCTAACATAACTTTCCCCTTTTTGATCACTACATTTTCTCTTTATAATTTAAGAACTTCTCTTTCACTTCCCCATATCGTGGTTTTGTTACGGGAATTTCCATCCCGTTTGTCATGTAAATCGTATAATTCCGGATCTGTTCTATATATTTTAAGTTTACCAGAAAGCTCTGGTGTGGACGGATAAATGAAAAATCTGCCAGTTTCTTTTGGAGATCATTGATCTGTCCATACATATACATCTGTGCACCATTTCGTTCAAACCACAACTGGTGCGAACGGCTTTCTATATATAAAATATCTTCCAGCGGAACCAGTCTTTTCCCTCCCACAAAGGGAAATTCCATTTTTGCTGTAGTCTTTCTCCTTTTCTGTAAAATGGTATCCATACATTCCGGGAGAAGCTGCTCCAGATCATCTTTGATAATATAACGTACTGCGTCTACACGATATCCCTCTGTAGCATAATCCAACATGACCGTAACAAAAACAATATCAACATCTTCATTCTGCTCACGAATGGCATATGCTGTCTCCATTCCGTTCATTTCTCCCATTTCAATGTCCAGGAATACGACATCATACGCTTTAAAATTATCCGGATTACTGCAGAAAGCAGCCCCGCTTTCATACAAGTCGATTGAAACGGCAAGTCCATTCTCCTTGAAATATTTCTGCAATAATTCTTTTATTCTGTCCTGAAAATAGACCTCATCATCACATACAGCGATCTTAACATCCAAGCTCATATAACCACCTTTTATGTCGTTTCATTTTCTTCTCTTTTCCGGCGGAGTTCACGCTCCCACTGGTGCAGTCTGCGGGCTCCTTCCGGGTTTTGTTTTTCCAGTCTCTTTTCCAGCTTTTCCCTGCGTCTCTGGAGCTTCTCCAGCACCTCAGGATGCTCTCTTTCGATCTCCTCCCGGATATGATGACGGCGCTTTTCCAACAACCCCAGGATCACTCTCCGATGATCCCGATCTGCCATCTTTTCCGGAAGCTCGTCCATATGAATCTCCATTCGACGCAGAAACTCATCCTCGTCGATTGCTCCCAATCCATGCCAGTACTTCAGGCTGCTCTCGATTCCCTGCTCTGCAATCTCCTCCCAGTCCGGCATACTGTGAATGCTCTCCAGCACCTGATGTACCCGCTTTTCAATCTGATCCACGGTCTCATCACCAAATGCCCAGGCAAACTCCTCCAGAGTATTCTCGGTCTCCGCCGGAATATTGATCATATGTCCGCTTTTATGGACATTATATCCCTTTAGCACGTAAGGTTCAATATATCCGCTGTCATGAAGTGCTGCTGTGATAGTCCGGCGCACATTTCCCTTCTCGATCAGGTGTCCGATGCCAAGCCGGCGCATCTGATCATTGACCGATGCTATATGCTCCGTCAAATAAAAATGAATCCCCTGTTTCTCGAAACGGGCACACATCATCTCCAACCGGTCAGCCGCTGTAATATCAATACCTGTCATGGCTCCGGCATCCACAATGACGACCTTTGTATCCTCTTTTATGCTATTCTCAATGTCCTCCTGAAAGGTCTTTACATTGGCAAAGAAAAGACTCTCACTGAAACGATAGATCACCACATGCTCAATCTCATGGGCATAACGGTTCTTGCTACAGTCATAAAACCCCTCTCTCCCCGGAATAACTCCCAGAAAAGCTCTTGGGGGATTTGTTGCCTTCAAAACTACTGCGATAAAGGAAAGAATAATCCCTATAATAACTCCATAAATCGTGCCCAGTAAAAGGACACCAAAAAAGGCTGCCATAAAAATATAAAATTCATTCCTGCTGACGCGAAACAGTCTTTGTGCCAGATCAAACTCAACCACCTTCATGAGAGCCGATATTACGATCGCCGTCAAAACAGGCACCGGCAGATAGCCGATAAAACCGGTTCCAAACAAAAGCAGTACTATCATCGTAAGACCTGCTACGATAGAAACCATCTGCGTTCTGCCACCATACTGATCGTTCATGGATGTTCTGGAAATACTTCCATTAACCGGACAACATCCAATCACTGCAGAGGCAATATTTCCTAGGGCACATGCTAGGATCTCCTGATTATCCTTTATCTGGTAACCATTCCGGAAAGCAAAATTATTCTCTGACAACAATGTCTCCGCCATGATCACCACAGCGACCATCAGTCCACGCCCGGCCGCCTGGGACAGATCCACTGACCGAAATTGTGGACACTGTAAATGTGGCAGTCCCGGTTCCACGGCGGACAACAGTTTTACTCCGTACTGATCGATGTGCCCAAAAAGTGTCAGAAGCACTCCTGCTGCCATAACCACGATCACCATAGGAAACTTTGGTGCCAGCTTTCTTGCCACAACGATCACCATCAGGGAACAACCCCCCAGCATAACGGAAACCATGTTGACATGAGCCGCCTCTTCAAGAATTGAAACGATCAGTTCCGGAAGCTCTCCCGTTCCGGAGCTGCCTCCCAGTATTTTGGGAATCTGCATCAATATGATCGTCACCGCAATTCCGCTGATAAATCCTCCCATCACCGGAGTAGATATGTAATCTACCATTTTGCCGGCCTTTAAGAAGAAAAAGAGAAGAAGCCACACCCCGGCAAAAAAGGCTGTCATTGGAATAAATGCCATCGCCTGGGGAGACTGTGCCTGCAGTCCCAGTCCTGCCACAGCAGCACCAATGATCGCCGCCGGTGCCGCATCTACTCCGAAGATAAATTGGGACGATGTCGTAAATATAGCAAAAAACAAAATTGGCAGTACAGAGCCATACAGTCCATAGACAGACGGAAGCCCTGAGACCTCCGCATATCCCATGGATATTGGGATCGATACTGCCGCTATGATAATACCTGCCAGAATGTCCTTTGACAGATAACTAGATTTATAATTTTTCAGTGTCTGGAAAATCTTCATTTTTGTAACCCGTATGCCCTTCCACGCAGATATCAACCACGTATGTGTCCGTTTTTCGAGATAGATACGCGGCTTAACCATAAAAATCTCTTTTTGCTTATTCTACATAATATACATAATCGTCCTTGCGCGGTGCCGCCTCCGGTTCATCTCCATCCACATAACCCAGAACACAGTGACCAATACCTTCGTAATCTCCTGTAATCCCCAAAGATTTCAAAAGTGCCTTTCCCTCTTCACTTTCAAATTCCTCCTTAGCACGATGGATCCAACAGCTTCCAAGACCTGCATCCTTGGCTGCCAGCATCAGATTACCCATGACAAGACTACCGTCGTACACATGTGTCGGCATTGCCTTGTCTGCCAGCACGATCAGTACCACCGGTGCCCCATAAAAAGGATCTGTTCCCTCTGCCGCTCCCATAATCTCAGCATTCATCCGGGAAAGCTTATCCCGCACCTCTTTATTCAATACCGCCACAATGATCGGAGACTGCCTGCCCATTCCCGTTGCTGCATAGGTTCCTGCCTCGATCACACGGTCGATCAATTCTCTCTCCGGCATTTTGTCCTGAAATTTGCGAATACTCCTTCTGGTTCGAATTGTTTTCATTGTTTCACTCATATGAAATATCCTCTCTTTCTTGTTTTTATCGTTCATTTTCCATATTGATAATTTCCGTAATTCTGATATAGATACCAATGCACCACTACTCTCCGAAATGCTCATCGCATTTCTGCTTCAGATACCACTCCCCCGGCTCCGCGGTTCTCCGAAACGATCTCCTCTCAGGCAGCACTGCCTCTCCGGCCATGACGTTCTCCGTCACAGATCTGCTGGAATTCCCGCAGCTTCTGCTTTGCCTGCGGGCTCAGATTCTTTGGCACCTGTACCTGTACTGTCACATACTCATCTCCGTGAACGGAAGAATCCTTCATAGAGACAATACCTTTTCCACGAAGCCGTATCTTGCTTCCCGCCTGGGTTCCTTCCGGAATGCGGCACATCACTCTGCCATTTAGCGTTTCTACTGGTGCCTCTCCGCCAAAAACTGCCGTTGTAAAAGGCACCTCAATCTGAGTATATATATCCATTCCCTTTCTGTCAAATCCCGGCTTTGGCTGTACATGCACCTTCAAAAACAGATCGCCTGCCGGACCACCGCCATATCCCGGCTGTCCCTTGCCACGAAGACGTACGCGCATACCATCGTTTACTCCGGCAGGAATGTGTACCTGCAGGGATGTTCTCTGTCTGGAACCATCCTGCGAAACCAGATGGATCGTTTTGTCACAGCCAAAGGCTGCCTCCTCAAAGGTAATGTCCGTCTGCGCCTCCAGATCCTCTCCCTTCGCCGTTCCGTCACCCTGTCCAAAACCGCCAAAACCATTTGCCGTGCCATGATGAAAACCGTCAAAATTTCCATCACCGCTATTATAAAAACTGCCTTCAAAGCCGTTGCTGCCGCGATGAAAACCACCGCCAAAGCCATTACGACTTTGCCTGTGAGAACTGCTTCCATGGGAACCTCCATGAAACATGCCGCCAAAAATATCATCAAAGATGTCATCCATATTGCCACCCTCAAAATGATATTCCCGGTAGCCACCTGTCCCAAAATCAGGACCGCCATAGCTCTGATAAAAATGTCCGTTCCCCGTAGGATCGGTTCCTCCTTCCTCAAAGGCTGCAAAACCGTATTGATCATAGAGCTTTTTCTTTTCTGCATCACTGAGTACATTATATGCTTCGGTTACTTCCTTAAAATTCTTCTCCGCCTCTTTATCCCCCGGATTTACGTCCGGATGATACTTCTTGGCAAGCCTGCGGTATGCTTTTTTGATCTCCTTTTCATCCGCTCCTTTCCGGATACCAAGGACATCGTAATAATCTCGTTTCTTCATCATCCTCACCTCCGAATAAAATGAAACTGTCCATTTTCCCGGCACTTACTACCGGGAAAACGGAAGCTTTGAAAATATACAGAAAAGAGGCATACGAACCGGTTCGCATCCCTCCAAGGCTGTTAATAGGGTGATAGACCATCCAATATATCAACCCTGCTGTATTGCATTTTTACTTTCGATTATGTTATACCACTTATTTTAGCACTCGTCAAGTCTATCGGCTAATAATTTACACTCCTGAGATTATTCCATTAACAGAAAATCTGCCAGATGAATAATCTTAATTCCATTTTCGTTTCCTGTGTCCATCTTATTTAATGTAACAACATACTTCGGATAATGATCTCTGATCTCCATCAGATTTGCTATTTCGCAGTCTGAATTTACCGGAAGCTGTACGCATACCTGTACATATATCTTTTCATCCCTGCGCTCTGCCACAAAGTCTATTTCTTTCGTTCCATTTTTTCCTATAAACACATCAAATCCACGCCGTTTTAGTTCCAGAAAAATGATATTTTCCATTGTACTGTCCAGCATTTTTCTGTTATAACCAAGTAAAGCATAACGCAGGGAAATGTCTGCGAGGTAATACTTTTCCTGCGTCTTTAAGACACTTTTTCCATGAAGATCATAACGTGCACAGGGAAAAATAATAAATGCCTGTTGAAGCCAGCGTAAATAATTATAAACACTTTCTACT
Organism: Jutongia sp.; assembly: GCA_050873905.1. Classification (GTDB taxonomy): domain Bacteria; phylum Bacillota; class Clostridia; order Lachnospirales; family Lachnospiraceae; genus Jutongia. The sequence continues at coordinate 8,395 of JBNMJP010000062.1, forward strand.
GAAACACTTCTATGCTCATTTTTCAAAAAATTGGAAATTGAATTGGCTGAAAAAGTTTTTCCTGTATTTTCAATAATATATTTCACAACACGATCAAATAATTCCTGTTTTTTAATCTGATGCCTTTTTACAATGTCCCGGGATACGACGGTATGATAAATCCCATTCACGATCTGATATGCTGATGTTTCCTCATATTCACCAAGTGCAATGATCGGAAAGCCTCCGAATCGAATATAATCTTCCAGCAGTTCCGTCTGCGACATCGCACTTTCTTTCTTAAATTCCAGATATTCTCTAAAAGATAATGTAAACACAGGAATTTCAACAAAACGTCCTGTTAAATAAGTGGAAATTTCACTGGACAATAATTTTGAATTTGATCCGGTCACATAAATATCCGCTTTGCCATTCTCCAGTATGCTGTTTACTGCCTTTTCCCAATTATGCACCTCTTGTATTTCATCCAGAAGCAGGTAGCAATGCTCTTTCTCCCCTATTGCTTCGATCAGCTCCTGATACATCTGCTGCGCCGTTATATCCTCCGGAATATCCATTTCCGTATACCGTTTCTCAATGATATCTTCTCCAGATACTCCTTGGCGGATCAATTCTTCCTTGATCATCCGGAAAATTGTTGATTTGCCACAACGTCGAACACCTGTCAAAATCTTTACGACCGGTTTATCTATAAAGGGTTCTACTGCTTTTATATAATCATTTCTTATAATCATAATAACCAGACCTTTCCTAATATAATCTGCCGTTTTCAAACAGCAACAGAACATTCATATGATCTCTTCTTTTATAGATTATACCAAAAAACAGTAAATATACAAATAGTTTTCCGGTTTTAACCTTAAAAACAAACGGCTTATCTGTAATAAAACGAATGGACGAAAAAGCTATGAAACTTATATATGCTACACATAACCAGCACTGCAATAGTATAGATATCTTTGATAATATGCTTCTTCGCATAGATTGTAGTAAGGCGGAGGACGGATTGAAGATCACACCAAATTCACAGTGCGCATTAAATGCTCTTGCGATTGATGAACCTATGGAGTATGCACGGTTAGTGTTGGATGGAGAAATGCAAGCTTGGATTGATGCAGAAGATAGTTTAGAAGTGTGGTAATTTTTCGGGCGGATTGCTATAGATTAGCAGTCCGCCTTTTTCAAAATCTTTACAAAAATATAAGTGGAATGTAAGAGA
>JBNMJP010000063.1:0-9554 GCA_050873905.1 Jutongia sp.
AACCGCAGAGGGATCATCATCTGCCTTTTGGTGGCTGTGGGCGTATTTCTGGTATTTACCATGATGAATCACCAGGTACAGCAGATGACCAACCGGGAGATTACCTATGATAAATTTATCCAGATGCTGGATGATGGGCAGGTGAAGTCCGTTACATTGACGGCAGACCGGTTAAAGATTACGCCGCAGAGCAGCGGAGACAGTGTTTATCAGATTACCTATTATACAGGGATCATTTCTATGGATTACAGTCTGGTAGAGCGTTTAAATAAAGCGGGTGTTGAGTTTAAAAAGGATCTGACGGACAACAGTTCCAGCATGATCTATATGCTGATGTCCTATCTGCTCCCGGTGCTTTTGCTTTGGGGAGGTCTGTTCCTGATCTTCCGTCTGATGTCCCGTAATTCCGGCGGCATGATGGGTATTGGTAAGAGTACCGCTAAGATGTATGTACAAAAGGAAACCGGTGTGACCTTTAAAGATGTGGCAGGGCAGGAGGAGGCCATGGATTCCCTGACCGAGATGGTAGATTTCCTGAACAATCCGGGGAAGTATACCGAGATCGGTGCGAGACTGCCCAAGGGAGCACTTCTGGTAGGACCTCCGGGTACCGGTAAGACACTTCTGGCAAAGGCAGTAGCAGGCGAGGCGGGAGTACCGTTTTTCTCCCTGTCGGGCTCCGATTTTGTAGAGATGTTTGTGGGTGTGGGTGCTTCCCGTGTAAGAGACCTTTTCAAGCAGGCACAGGCAATGGCACCATGTATTATTTTTATTGATGAGATCGATGCCATCGGTAAGAGCCGTGACAGCCAGTATGGCGGCGGCAATGATGAGAGAGAGCAGACATTGAATCAGCTTCTCTCCGAGATGGATGGTTTTGACAGTTCCAAGGGACTTGTGATTTTGGGTGCCACAAACCGTCCGGAGGTTCTGGACAAAGCACTTCTTCGTCCGGGACGTTTTGACCGCCGGGTGATCGTGGAGAAGCCGGATCTCAAAGGACGTGTGGACATTCTCAAAGTGCATGCCAAGGATGTCCTGATGGATGAGACGGTAGATTTTGATGAGATCGCTCTGGCGACCAGTGGTGCCGTCGGCTCTGATCTGGCTAATATGATCAATGAAGCCGCTATCATGGCAGTTAAAGCAGGCAGAAAGGCAGTCTGCCAGGCAGATCTGTTTGAGGCGGTTGAGGTTGTGATCGCCGGTAAAGAAAAGAAGGATCGGATTCTGGGTAAGGAAGAGAAAAAGATCGTTGCTTATCATGAGACGGGTCATGCCCTGGTAACTGCGCTGATGAAGCATTCCGAGCCGGTTCAGAAGATCACGATCGTACCGAGGACCATGGGCTCTCTGGGGTATGTAATGCAGGTGCCGGAGGAGGAGAAATATCTCATGAGCAAGGATGAGATACTGACCCGGATCACTACATTGTTTGGTGGTCGCGCCGCAGAGCAGATTGTATTTGATTCCATTACCACAGGGGCATCCAATGATATTGAGCAGGCAACTAAACTGGCCAGGGCCATGGTGACACAGTATGGTATGTCAGAGAAGTTTGGGCTGATCGGTCTGGAATCGATCCAGAACCGTTATCTTGACGGACGGGCCGTGTTAAACTGCGGTGATGCCACAGAGGCAGAGATCGATCAGGAGGTTATGCGCATCCTGAAGGAATGTTACGCCAAGGCAGAGGAGCTTCTGCGGGGCGATAGGGAAGCATTGGACAAGCTGGCAGAGTTTTTGATCGCTCACGAGACCATTACCGGTAAGGAGTTTATGAAGATATTCCGTCAGGTTAAGGGCATTAAGGATCCGGAAGGGGATTTGTATGATGCGCTTGTGCTTGATGTAGACGGCACATTGGTTGGCTCAGACAAAAAGGTATCCGAAAAGACGCGCCAGGCACTGATCGAGCTGCAGCAGAGAGGAAAGACTGTGGCAATCGCTTCCGGCCGTTCCATTTCCGGCATCCGACGGACGGCAGCGGCAATTCAGCTGGAGCAGTTTGGCGGTTATGTCATTGCGTATAACGGTACCACGGTTGTCAACTGCAAGACGGGAGAATGTATTTACAACCAGACACTGGATCAGGATATGATCAAGCCGGTCTATGAGGCAGCCAAAGAACTGCAGCTTGGTATTACCGTTTATCATGACGAAGCGAAGGAGCTTCTGGCCGGTAACGGTATTGATTCTTATATTGAGGCGGATGCTAAGGCATGTGATATCACGATCCGTCAGGTCAATGATCTGGTACGCGCCATCGACTTCCCTGTCAATAAGCTGCTTCTTTCCGGAGCACCGGACAAGATGAAGGAAGTCGAAAAGACATTAAAGGAGCGTTTCGGAGACAAGCTGAATGTATTCCGGTCCGATCCGTTTTATGTAGAGATCCTGCCGAAGTTTGTAGATAAATCCGTGGCAGTAGATAAGTTGATGAAATTTTTGGAGATCAACCGGGAGAAGGTCATCTGTGTCGGTGACAGCTTCAATGATCTGCCGATGCTGCGGTATGCAGGCAAGGGCGTTGCCATGGGAAATGCCCAGAAGGAAGTAAAGGAAACAGCAGATTATGTAACAGCAACCAATGACGAGGATGGTATTGTGGAGATCATTGAGAAATTTATGACACCACAGGCGGAGAATGGCGATGGGGATGCCGGTGAGAATCCCGTTGACAGCTTGTAAAGCATAAACAGATATGATAAAATGAAAGTCGGGGTAATTTATTACCCCGACTCTTTTTTGACTTAAATTGTAATTATGATTACCTCAAATAAAAGACTGAGGAGATACCCATGAAAAAAATGAACAAAAAGTATTTGGCAGTATTTATGACGCTTTGTATTCTTGTCAGTGGCTGGCAGCTGCAGACGGAAAGGACACAGGCGGCAACATTTTCGGACATTAATCAGGACAGTGTATTTTTAAAACAGCCTTCCGGCAGCAGTTTGTGTACGCTGGTGGCAGCAACTATGCTGGTGCGCCGCGGTGCAATGATGAATGGAAATGCGAATTGGGCATCCATCACAACGGATGTTATGCGTTCTGCTGCGTGGGTTGAGGGGACCGGTTTGAAATGGAATTTTACCTGCGGCGGTATGACGGTGGCGCATGACAGCTTTTCCGGCAGTACATCTGATCTGATCGTTAAGTTGTCAGAGCATCCGGAGGGAATCGTTGTTTACAAGCAGAAGTCCGATCAGCAGCATGCGGTTTTGGTGACAGATTATACGGATGGTGTATTTTATTGTGCAGACCCTGCTGCGGGTATTTTTGCGGGGCGGATTCCCATCTCTTCTGCCAGCATCGGGATTGAGGAGGCCAATTATATCTGGTATATCAGCAGTCCGGATCTTTATCTGACGGATGCTTCTGGCAACAGGATCCAGCATGCGATAGAGACGCCGAAGCCATCTACCAGCAGTCCAAAACCGACAGCGACTGCAACGGCTAAGCCTACATCGACAGCAAAGCCAAAGGCAACAGCAACGACCAAACCAAAAACCACAAAGAAGCCGAAGGCAACAGCCAAAGCGAAAGCTGCAGCGAAGCCAAAGGCGACAGGAAAGGCGGAATCAGCGGATAAAACATCCGAAAAAGTGACTGCACCGGGCAAGGTAAGCGGTGTGTCTGTGAAAAACAACAAGAAAAAGACATTGACGATCACCTGGAAAAGTACGAAAGGAGCCAAAGGTTACCAGGTTCGGTTCGCAACCACCAAAAAAATACCAAAAGGAGCTGCCTATGTTAATCTGACAGGACACAGAGCTGCATTGACAGATCTTTCCAAGGGTAGCGTCTTTTATGTAAAGGTAAGGGCATATAAGCTCAATGGCAAAAAGAAAGTATTTGGTCCCTATAGCGGGGTGAAAAAAGGAAAGGTCAAAAAATAAAAGTGTTTGATATTGAGGAGGAACTAAAAAAGCTGCCGGGGAAGCCGGGAGTTTATCTGATGCATGATGCAAAGGATGCGATCATTTATGTGGGGAAAGCCATCAGCCTGAAAAACAGGGTGCGGCAGTATTTTCAGCCCAGCAGAAATGTTTCACCAAAGATAGAAAAAATGATATCCCAGATCGATCATTTTGAATATATCATTACGGATTCTGAGGTGGAAGCGCTGGTGTTGGAGAGCAACCTGATCAAGGAGCATCGACCGAAATACAACACCATGCTCAAGGATGACAAAAGCTATCCCTTTATTAAGGCAACGGTGGGGGAGGACTTTCCGCGGCTTATCTTTTCCCGACAGGAAAAACGGGATAAATCGAAATATTTCGGTCCTTATACAAGCGCAGGCTCTGCGAAGGACACGCTGGAGCTGCTTCGCAAAATCTATCATATCCGAAGCTGCAGGCGGGTACTTCCCAGAGACACCGGCAAGGAACGTCCTTGTCTGAATTATCATATTGGCCAGTGTGATGCGCCGTGTCAGGGATATATCTCATCAGAGGACTACAAAGAGCATTTCCGGGAAGCCCTGAAGATTTTGGAGGGGGATTATACCAGGGTGCTGCAGTACCTTCAGGAAAAGATGGCAGCGGCATCCGCAGCCATGCAGTTTGAGGAAGCAGCACAATACAGAGATCTGATGGAAAGTGTCCGAAAGGCATCGGTTCATCAGAAGATCACCAGCTTTGACGGTCTTGACCGGGATATCATTGCCCTGGCAAAGGATCAGAGCGAGGCGGTGGTGCAGGTTTTCTTTATCCGGGAAGGCCGGATGATCGGAAGGGATCATTTTCACTTGGGCGGTGTGGATGGCTCCACCAGACAGGAAATTTTGCAGGCATTTCTCAAACAGTTTTATGCAGGAACACCTTTTATTCCAAAGGAACTCATGTTAGAATATGAGATAGAAGATGCGGAGGTTATCGCCAGATGGCTTAGCGAGCGCCGTGGCGATAAGGTACGGATCCTGGTACCCAAGAAAGGGCAGAAGGAGCGGCTGGTAGAGCTGGCACACAAAAACGCCATGCTTGTGCTGGAGCAGGATGCCCAGAAGATCCGCCGGGCAGAGGAGAGAACCACCGGTGCCATGCAGGAGATCTGTTCCTGGATCGGTATTACAGGAGTACACAGGGTAGAGTCCTACGATATCTCCAATATCAGCGGATTTCAGTCCGTGGGATCCATGGTGGTTTTTGAGGATGGAAGTCCCCGCAAAAGCGACTATCGAAAGTTCCGGATCAAAACGGTTCAGGGGCCGGATGATTACGCCAGTATGCGGGAGGTTCTTACCAGGCGTTTTGAGCATGGACTGGAAGAGGAGAAAAAGCTGGCCGAGCAGGGCTTTGACGAGGAAAATAGCAGCTTTACCCGTTATCCGGATCTGATCATGATGGATGGTGGAAAGGGACAGGTGCATATTGCAGAGGAAGTGCTTCGCAAGCTTCATTTGACCATTCCTGTCTGTGGTATGGTTAAGGATGACAAACACCGTACCCGTGGAATTTATTTTCAGGGAGAGGAGCTTCCGATCAACGTCAACAGCGAAGGTTTTCACCTGATGACCCGGATACAGGACGAAGTACACCGGTTTGCCATAGAGTATCACCGCTCTTTGCGGAGTAAGGTACAGGTAAAGTCCATTTTGGATGACATTCCGGGAATCGGCGAGAAAAGACGCCGTGCATTAATGAAGAAGTTTGGCTCCATTGAAGCAGTCAGGAGCGCAGACATAGAGGAGTTATCACAAACAGAAACTATGAACTTAGGGGCTGCGCGTAAGGTGTATGATTTCTTCCATCCGGTGGATGGCAGCGCCGGCGGGCAGGAAGCACAGATTAAAGGAGAACAGAATGGCAGAGACATATAGTGTATCACTGGAAAAATTAATCGAACAGATGGAACTGGAAAATGTAACCAAAGATGTAGATGTTTCACGGATTGATATCGTACAGACGGATGTAAACCGTCCGGCACTGCAGCTTGCGGGGTTCTTTGATTATTTTGATTCCGGAAGGATTCAGATCATCGGTCACGTAGAGCATACGTATATGGAGCAGAAGGGCTTAGATTATACTCTGGAAATGATGGAGATCATCATGGCAGGCAGCGAGCGTCATACAAAGCCGCCGTGCATTGTATTCTGCCGTGACCTTCATATTGACGAGAAGCTGATCCAGCTTGCCAGCAAGTATCAGGTGCCGCTGCTTCGTACCAAAAAGGAGACCAATGCATTTATGGCAGAGGTGATCCGCTGGCTCAACGTAGAGCTTGCGCCTCGCTGCAGCGTTCATGGTGTACTTCTGGACCTGTTTGGTGAGGGTGTTCTGATCATGGGTGAGAGCGGTATCGGTAAGTCTGAGGTTGCGTTGGAGCTGATCCACAGAGGACATCGTCTTGTATCCGATGATGTCGTAGAAATTAAAAAAGTAAGTGATGCTTCTTTGATCGGAAGTGCACCGGATATTACCCGTCACTTTATTGAGCTTCGCGGTATCGGTATCATTGATGCCAAGACTTTGTTTGGTGTCGAGAGTGTAAAAAATGAGCAGGAGATCAATCTGGTCATTAAGCTGGAGGAGTACAACAAGAATCAGGAATATGACCGTCTGGGCTTGGAGGAACAGTACATTGAGTTCCTTGGCAACAAGGTAGTGTGCCATTCCATTCCAATCCGTCCGGGCCGTAACTGTGCGATCATCTGTGAGTCTGCCGCAGTCAACTACAGACAGAAGAAGATGGGATACAATGCCGCACTGGAGCTTTACAACCGTGTAACTAACAATATTGCAGAGAAAACACAGAAAAAATAAATTGGGGATGAAGAAAATTTAGGCAGAAGGGAGAATGTATTTATGAAATTTATTAAATCAGATGATCTGAAACTGGGAATGCGTCTGGCAAAGCCCATTTACAATAGAGATGGTGTTATGCTGTATGAGCGCAATTCCAAGCTGACCAGACAGGGTATTGTCAGTATCCAGAATTTTGGATTGATCGGGGTGTATATTCTGGAACCGGCAGAGCCTGTACCACCGATGTCAACGGATGATATCGAGTTTGAGCGTTTTCAGGCAATGTCCATTTTTACGATTCGGGAGATCCTGGATGCTGTGACGAAGCAGAGAGAGGCAAAGGGCATGTATCAGTTTGCCAATCAGATCATCCGCCGTTACGGCAGCCTGAATCACAAGATCAGCTTTGTGCAGAACCTGAGAAGTAATGAGGATTATGTATATAAGCATTCTCTGAATACGGCGATCCTCTGTGCCATGATCTCTCACAAGCTTCATATGGAATTTAAGCAGCAGCTGGACATTGTGGTGGCGGCAATCCTGCATGATGTGGGAAGTCTGTTGATCCCGCCGCATATCCGCCGCAAACGCAAAAATGAGATCACCCAGGAGGATGAAAAAAAGATCCGGACTTATCATTATGCGGCGATTCAGCTGATCGACAATGATTACGATCTGGATCCGGAGATCAAACGCACCGTGAAAGGTATTATTAATGCGATTCATCATACCAACGGGGAAGATGCAGCTACATATAAATCATTAAATATAGACATACTAAAAGTAGCCTATGCATATGATTCTCTGACGGCCATGAACTTTGAGGAGGAACCGGCATCCGAGATCGAGGCGGTCAGAATGCTTCTTGATCCGGAGCAGGGGTTTGATGCGGAAGTGGTAACGGCATTGATCCAGAGCATCAATATTTTACAGCCGGGTGTCTGCGTTGAGTTTACCAATGGAGACAAGGGACTGGTAGTTTCCGCCAATGATGAGGATGTGCTTGCGCCGGAGATTCTGTCATTCCGGACCAATGTTATTTACAACATGGCAGATCCGGCAGTCACAGCAGAGGTGCAGATCCGTGATATTATGAAGACCATGGATAACCGTCATGTGGTGGATACCGAGCTGTTAAAGAGCTACGAGGGTCATACGGTACACATGGGCGAGAAACTGGAACACAGGAATTATTAAGGGATAAAGAAATGTATATAATAGTAGGTTTGGGAAATCCTGAGAGAAAATATGATGGCACCCGCCACAACATCGGCTTTTCGGCACTGACGGTACTGGCGGATACCTACGGGATTTCTATGGATATCAAAAAGCATAAGGCAGTCTGTGGCAAAGGCGTGATCGAGGGACAGAAGGTTCTTCTGGCGATGCCGCAGACCTATATGAATCTCAGTGGAGAGAGTGTCCGGGAGCTGATAGATTATTACAAGATCGATCCCGAGGAGGAGCTGATCGTCATTTACGACGACATCAATCTTGCACCGGGCAAGCTTCGGATCCGTCCCAAGGGAAGTGCCGGGGGACACAACGGCATCAAAAACATTATTGCGCATCTGGGCACCCAGATCTTTCCACGCATCCGTGTGGGTGTGGGGGAGAAACCGAAGGGCTGGGATCTGGCTGACTATGTGCTGGGAAGATTCTCCCGGGAAGAGGAGCCAGTGATCCGGGAAGCTCTTGAGAAAACCACCAAAGCATGCTGTGAGATCATCACGGCAGATGTGACTTCAGCGATGAATAAATACAACAACAAATAATATAAAGGAAAGGACAGCCATTCATGGAAACGCTATGGAAGCCTCTGGAGGAGTTAAATGCTTATGGAAGCGCCAGAGAATGTATTGAGCGGGGCAGAATGCCAATCCGGATATCAGGCTGCATCGACGGACAGAAAAGCCATCTTGTGAGTGGATTATCCCAGGGAAAACGCTGGACGGTGATCGTCACCGCCAATGAGAAAAAGGCGCGGGAGATCCTTGCGGATTACCGGATGTACGACAAAAATGCCGTATTTTATCCGGCAAAGGATGTCATTTTTTACAGCGCAGATGTCCATGGCAATGCAGTAGAAACAGAACGACTAAAGACAATCAAATTATTGTTAGACCAGGAGGGCGGCACAGTGATCACCACCATGACGGCGGGGATGGAATATGTGCAGTCCTTATCTGTCTATAAGAAATCCTGCCGCAGACTGGAGGAGGGAGCGCAGATCGATCTGGAGGATCTGAGCCGCTGCCTGACAGATATGGGATATGAGAGACAGAGTCAGGTGGAACAGCCTGGACAATATTCGATCCGGGGCGGGATTGTTGATCTTTATTCCCCTACAGAGGAATGTCCGTACCGGATCGAGCTGTGGGGAGATGAGATTGATACCATAAGATCCTTTGATGTGGAAAGCCAGAGATCCATCGAGCGCGTGGAGCAGATCACGATCTTTCCGGCGATGGAGATCATATTAAACGATGCACAGCTGCGTCAGGGCTTTGCAAAGATCAAAAAAGATCAGGAGAAGCTTCAGGCAAAGTTCAAAAAAGCAGGAGATTTCGAGGCATATAACCGTCTGGCCGACACCATGCGGGAATGGAAGGAACGGGTGGAGTATTCCCGCAGTGGAGCAGGGTTGGAAAGCTTTCTTACCTATTTCGACGGGACGGCAGGCTCCTTTTTTGATTTCTTTGACCCGGAGGAAACACTGTTTGCGGTAGATGAACCGGTGCGCTGTCTGGAGGCAATGCAGGCGGTGGAGACAGAATTTCGGGAGAGCATGGAAAGTCGTCTGGA
>JBNMJP010000064.1:0-9302 GCA_050873905.1 Jutongia sp.
GATCCTGCCGGTTATTATGGAGGTTGAGTAGTCTATGAGTGGAGAGACGCAGCTTTTGATGGAACAGTTGATGGAAGCCGTAAAACGTACCCAGGAGTACAATCAGTACCAGACGCTTCTGGAGAGTGTCAAAAAACATCCGGATATTTACCGGAGGATCGGGGAATTCCGCAGAGGCAGCATCGTGTTCCAGATGACAGATCATGCGAATCCTATTGAGGAGAACAATGCACTGCAGAAGGAGTTTGCAGATCTGCAGACCAATGGTCTTGCCAATGAATTTCTGGCGGCGGAGCATCAGTACTGCATGATGATCAAAAAGATGCAGGAATATTTTCTGGATCACCTGGATCTGGAACTGGAGTTTTTAGATGAATAGCTGGAAACCGGCAGCGATGACATCGGTTTATATCGTGCTGTATTCGCTGCTGGTGTTCGGTGTGGTGTTTCTGTGTTTTCATGGCTATCGTTTCTGCTATGATGTATTTGCAGATGTCCGGGTGGAGCAGCAGCCGGGAAAAGATATTACTTTTTCGGTGTCTTCTACAGACAGTTTCCGGGATATTGCGGTGAAGCTGCAGGAGAAGGATGTGATCCGCGACAGATACAGTTTCCTTGCCAGAGCAGGGATTATGGACACAGACCGCAATAAGATCTATGCCGGAAAGTATATTCTGAATAATTCCATGACATATGAGCAGGTAATCAATCATCTGACAGTATCGGAAGGGTTTGACAAATGATAATTGATGAGAGACTTTCAGTGTTTATAGATGCTATGCAGTGGAAGCTGCCGGGAGATCTGGCAGCGCTGGAGAAGCAGGCACTTGAGGATCAGGTGCCTATTATCCGGAAGCCCATGCAGACATTTTTGGGATTTATACTGGGGGTAAAAAAGCCGGCTGCCATTTTGGAGATTGGGGCGGCTGTGGGATTTTCCAGTATATTGATGAGTGAATATGTGCCGGAGCAGACTTCTATTACCACCATAGAGAAGGTTCCGGCAAGGATCCGGGCGGCCAGAGAAAATTTCAGCCGTTACGGCAAAGAAGACAGGATCTGTCTGTTGGAGGGAGATGCGGCAGATGTGCTGGCAGAGCTTTGCGCACAGGGCAATCAATACGATTTTATTTTTATGGATGCTGCCAAGGGACAGTATCTTAATTTTTTGCCGGATATATTGAAGATGCTTCCTGAAAATGGTATGCTGATAACAGACAATGTATTGCAGGATGGCGATGTGATCCAGTCGCGTTATGCCATTAACCGCAGAGACCGTACGATCCATGGTCGTATGCGGGAATATCTGTATCAGCTGACCCATTCGGAGGAGCTTGATACAGTGATATTGCCTGTGGGAGACGGGATTACCGTGTCCAGGCGGATAAAGTGAGGTGAAAGGGTTGTTATCAAATGGAAAGCCGGAGTTATTGATACCGGCAAGCAGCTTGGAGGTTTTAAAGGTAGCCGTAATATATGGTGCGGATGCCGTGTATATCGGAGGAGATATGTATGGACTCCGTGCAAAGGCAAAGAACTTCTCTCCGGAGGATATGAAGGAGGGTGTAGTATTTGCACATGAGCATGGAAAGAGAGTGTTCGTCACAGCAAATATAACAGCTCATAATGGGGATCTGGAAGGAATCCGCCGTTATTTTGAGGAACTGAAGGAGATCGGACCGGATGCGCTGATCATTTCGGATCCGGGAGTCTTTGATATTGCCAGAGAGGTATGCCCGGAGATCGAGGTGCATATCAGCACACAGAGCAATAATGTCAATTACGGCACATATCTGTTCTGGCAGCGTATGGGAGCAAAGCGTGTGGTATCCGCCAGAGAGCTTTCGATCAAGGAGATCAAGGATATCCGGGCGCATATTCCGGATGATCTGGAGATTGAGACCTTTGTGCATGGTGCCATGTGTATTTCCTATTCCGGCAGATGTCTTCTGAGTAATTATTTTACAGGAAGGGATGCCAATCTGGGAGCATGTACCCATCCGTGCCGGTGGAAGTATTATATTATGGAGGAGAACCGTCCGGGAGAGTTTCTTCCGGTGGAGGAAAATGAGAGAGGCACATATATTTTCAACTCCAAGGATCTCTGCATGATCGAGCATATTCCGGATCTGGTGGATGCCGGAATCGACAGCTTCAAGATTGAAGGCCGTATGAAGACGGCTCTTTATGTGGCTGACGTGGCAAGGACATATCGTCAGGCGATTGATGATTACTTTACATCACCGGAGCTGTATGAATCCCGGAAGTCATATTATATGGATGAGATCTCCAAGTGTACGTACCGTCAGTACACAACGGGATTCTTTTATGGGAAACCGACCCATGAGGGACAGATTTACGATAACAATACCTATGTTAGAAAATATACGTATCTCGGTATCGTCAGCGAGATCACGGAGGATGGATATGCTGTGATGGAGCAGCGTAACAAATTCTGTGTCGGCGATGAGGTAGAGATCATGAAGCCGGATGGCAGCGACAGTCATGTGAAGGTGCTTGCCATGCGGGATGAAAAGGGAGAAGAGATGGAAAGCTGTCCTCACCCACAGCAAAAGATCCAGGTGAGGTTTAGTGAGATTCCGGACAGAATGAATCTGATCCGTGTTTCATGTGAGTAAATACATTTAGGAGGAAGAGTTATGGAAAAAAATGTAAGACTGAGGGTACTTTATGTTATGGAATTGTTTGTACAGCAGACAGACGCAGAAAACGGAGTGACAATGCAGGAGATCATAGACTGGCTGGCAGAGCATAATCTCACCGGCGAGCGAAAGAGCATCTATGAGGATATTCATGCTCTCAAGGAGTTTGGTCTGGATATTCAGTATACACAGTCCGACAAAACATATCGTCTTGCAAGTCGTTAATCAAATGGAAAAGGAGAAAAAGAATGACACCACAGCAGAAATATTTGGACATTGTGGATGAGGTGATCGCAAAGGGTCCGTTTAAACCGGACTGGGTATCCCTCTCTGACTATGAGACACCAAAATGGCTCAAAAACGGTAAGTTTGGTATATTTATTCACTGGGGCCTGTTTAGTGTACCGGCATTTAACAATGAGTGGTATTCCAGAAACATGTACATTCAGAGCATGGAGGAGTGGCAGCATCACAGAGATACCTTCGGAGAGCATACGAAGTTTGGCTATAAGGACTTTATTCCAATGTTTACGGCACCAAAGTTTCAGCCGGAGGAGTGGGTGAAGCTGTTTAAGGAAGCAGGAGCCAAATATGTGATGCCGGTCGCAGAGCATCATGACGGTTTCCAGATGTATGACAGTGAGATCAGTGAATGGAACAGCGTCAAGATGGCGATGAAGCGCGATGTACTGGGCGAGATGAAGGCTGCGATCGAGAAAGAGGGACTGGCTTTCTGTGAGTCGAATCATCGTGTAGAACATTCCTTCTTTATGGGACATGGTAAGGAGTTTGACAGTGATATTAAGGATCCTATGAAATTAGGAGATTTCTATTATCCTGCTATGCCGGAACCGGACAATCAGGATCTGTTCAGCCCGGCACCTCCACAGGACTTCATGGAGGACTGGCTTGCAAGAAACTGTGAGCTGGTGGAGAAGTATCATCCAAACATGGTTTATTTCGACTGGTGGATCCAGCATGATTCCGTAAAACCATATCTGAAGAAGTTTGCAGCATATTATTATAACCGTGGTCTGGAATGGGGACAGCAGGTAACAATCTCCTACAAGCATGATGCGATGATGCTGGGAACCGGCGTTCTCGATATGGAGCGTGGCCACTTCACAGAGGCAAAGCCGTTTACATGGCAGGCAGATACCTCCATGGCTTACAATTCATGGTGTTACACGGAGCAGAACCGCTTTAAGCCGACCGTAGAGATCATTCAGGATCTGGTAGACATCGTCAGCAAGAACGGATGTCTTCTGTTGAATGTCGGACCGAAGGCAGATGGAACCATCTGTGATGAGGAGATCAAGATCCTTAAGGAGATGGGTGAATGGATGAGTGTCAATGGAGAGGCAATCTACGATACGCATCCATGGCGTATTCAGGCTGAGGGCAGCACCAAGGGCGTAGAGGGTATGTTCTCCGAGGAAGGCCGTCAGGCGTATGGCAGGGACGATATCCGTTTTACCTGCAAGGCAGATTATATTTACATTATTGCCATGAAGCAGGAAGGTGCCGATGTGGTTGTGAAATCCATGGGAGAGGACAGCAAGGACTTCCACGGTATTATTCTGGAGATGAAGGCTCTGGGATATGATGAGCCGGTTACCTATGAGCGCGATGCGGACACCATGACGATCCACGCACCGTTTGTAAAGAGTGATATGCCGGTAGTATATCGTATGAAACTGAAATAATTAAATAATGAATGGAAAAGAGAAAGGCTGATACATCGTTTGATGCATCAGCCTTTTGTTACACCTCAAAGCTATGTCCAGATAATTTTGCAATAAAAAATTTATTAGAAAACTAAAATGGTTTATGCCATGAATATAACGTCTGTCTGTTGTCCGCAATTAACCAAGCTTAACAACGTTAGCAGCCTGTGGTCCCTTTTCTCCGTTCACAACGTCGAACTCAACCTCTTCACCCTCGTCAAGAACTTTGAAGCCGTCCATCTGAAGTGCTGAGAAATGTACGAATACATCCTTGCCAGTCTCGTCAGAGATGAAACCAAAACCCTTCTTTGCGTTAAACCATTTAACTGTACCCTTCATAGTAGTGCCTCCTAAAATAATGAAAAAATTTTGTAACCTGTGTGAGCACAGATTTCAACAACATGTTTAATCTATCATATTCACTGGTTCCTGTCAATGTAAATCAAATGAAAAGCAGTGCTATTTTTTCTCTATGCCAAGTTCCTGCGCAAGCTCCTCCAGATACATCCAGCGGTCCATTTTCTGCTCCAGTTCTTGAGAGAGATTCTCTTTTTCTTCGGATAATTTTCCGAGCTTTACAAAGTCACTGGCGGCCTGTCCCATCTCTGTGTCGATCTCTTCCAGACGCTCCTCTATGGCAGCAATATCGTCCTCGATCGTCTCGAAATCCTTCTGCTCCTGATAGGTCATTTTTTTCTTTTTGGTCTGCCCGTCTTTCCAGTTATTGCGGTTCACGGTTTTGGCAGCTTCTGTATCCGATGTATTTGCAGAGCCGGAAGCGTTTGCATGACCGGTTACCTCTGTATTTTTGGCTTCCCGGGCATGAAGGTAGTCGGTATAACCGCCCTCGTACTGAACCAGTCTGCCGTTTTCCTCATAGGCAAAGATCCGGCGGACCACACGGTCCAGAAAATAGCGGTCATGGGAAACCACTGCCACGATGCCGTCAAAGTGATCCAGATAGTCCTCCAGGATCGTCAGGGTGGCGATGTCCAGATCGTTGGTAGGCTCATCAAGGAACAGAACATTTGGTGCCTCCATCAGAATGCGGAGCAGATAAAGGCGCCGCTTCTCTCCACCGGACAGCTTCTTGATCAGGGCATACTGCATATCCCCCGGAAACAGGAAGCGTTCCAGCATGGCAGAGGCTGTGATCAGGGAGCCGTCCGGCTGGCGGATGTATTCTGCGCCGCTGCGGACATAGTCGATCACCCGCATGTTTTCGTCCAGTGCTTCATTTTCCTGGGAAAAATAACCGATCTTGACGGTCTGGCCAATGGTTACGGTACCGCTGTCGGGTTTAACCGAACCGTCAATGATCTTCATAAGTGTAGATTTGCCGCAGCCGTTGGGACCGATAATGCCGATTCGGTCATCCCGCAGGAAGATATAAGAAAAATCACGGATCAATGTACGATCTCCGTAGGATTTTGTAATATGCTCCAGCTCCACGGTAGTTTTGCCGAGACGGGAAGAGACGGATGCCATCTCCACAGAGCTGTCACGGACAGGTGCAGCCGTATCACGCAATGCCTCATAACGTGCAATATGTGCCTTCTGCTTGGTGGAACGGGCTCTGGCACCCCGCTGCATCCAGGCAATCTCCACCCGCAGCAGGCTCTGGCGTTTCCGCTCTGTTGCCATCTCGATCTCTTCTCTCTGGGCCTTTCGCTCCAGATATCCCAGATAATTGCAGCTATAGCTGTAAAGCTTACCCTTGTCGATCTCCACGATCCGGTTTACCACGCTGTCGAGGAAATAACGGTCATGGGTGATCATGATCAGTGCGCTTTTTGTATTTTTCAGGAAGGCTTCCAGCCATTCCGCCATGGCACTGTCCAGATGGTTTGTAGGCTCGTCCAGGATCAGAATATCAGAGGGTGTCAGCAGAGTGCGTACCAGGGCGATCCTTTTGCGCTGGCCGCCGGAAAGCTCCGTGATATTCTGGTTAAGCTGTGTGATTCCGAGCTTTGTGAGCATGGATTTGGCATCCGCCTCGTAATCCATGGGACTGCCGGAAATATCATCTGCCAGAGGCAGGGCGGCAGTCAGGGCATCAAAGCTTTCCGGAAAGACCGGATTCTGCGGAAGATAGCCGATGCGCAGGTTCCTTCCCATGATAACGGTTCCTTCGTCCGGTTCTTCTTTCCCGGCAAGGATCTTTAACAGGGTTGATTTACCGGTTCCGTTGATGCCGATGATCCCGACCTTCTCCTGTTCATTCAGGGAGAAGGAGGCATCGTCAAATAGTTTGCGTTCTGTATAAGAATGTGTTAAATGTTCTGCTGTGATCAGATTCATAAGTAATCTCCATTTCCTTTTGCATTGACACCACACGGGAATCCTTTATAATAAAGAAAAGAATAAACGTGTGATGATGGAAGCTTCAAAGTATTTGTAACTCACATCATATGATAACCGTAAAGGTTTATTCTGTCAAAAATGAAATGTGAACGGAGAAAGGAGCATTGGTATGAAAAAATATAGTCGTCCGGTTAATTATTATGAGACGGATCAGATGGGAATTGTGCATCATTCCAATTATATCCGCTATTTTGAGGAGGCAAGGCTTCACTGGATGGATGAGATCGGTCTTTCCTACAGCGGTCTGGAGGAACGGGGCATGATCATTCCTGTTACCTTTGTGGACTGCCAGTACAAACAGCCGGTCCACTTTGGAGATACGATCTGTATTTCTGTCCGCATGGCGAAGTTTGACGGATTGAAGATGGAATTTGCCTATGAAGTACGTGATGAGGCGACCGGGGAGCTGCGGAGTACCGGAAGGACCGGTCACTGCTTTCTGGACAAAGACATGCATCCGGTGTTGATCCGTAAGAGTGCTCCGGAACTGTATGATATTATGTTAAATGCCCTTCATGAGGACGGAGGAACAGGTAGAAAGGGAATGGGTATCTGATGAAGAAAAAGCTGTTAACCATATTGATCACCAGCCTTGTGATGATCGCAGGGATGGGAGCGTTTTTGTGGAAGATGAATTCTGTGAATCAGCGGCTGGAAAAAAAGCAAGCCGCCCTTCTGCAGGAAGAGATGGACACGGATACGAAGGATAAGGCATTGGAGGATGTGGATAAGCTGGAATTGCAGACTCTGTATCTGTCTGGGGACAAGAAAAATGTTGTGACCAGACAGCATGGTAATGTAGATGCTATTTACAACAAGGCAAAATCTTCGGCCGCAGAGGAGATGCTGACAGATATCAAGAAAAAACGGGACTATTCGGAGAAGGATCCCCTTTGGGCGTATAACCCATATGGGACGAATCCGGAGTCTTTATATATGTATTTTAAGAGCAAGGGAAGATTTTACTGCCGGTATACGGTTTCGGTGGATGATGAGAAAATACCGGATTTCACCAGGACATTGGATAACGGGGCAGAAGGCAATGTTGCCAGAGAGCATGAGTACCAGATCATCGGTCTGGTGCCGGGGAAGACAAATTATCTGATCTTTAAGCTGTACAATAAAAAGGATGAACTTGCCAATACACTGTACTATAAAGTGGACATGCCAAAAAGTTACAGCGGGGCACAGACGATCCTTTCCATGGAAAAAGGCAGAAGCAAAAAGTCGTTGCAGAATGGACTTTATACCGTTTTTTCTAAAACAGTATCCAAAAAGAAAAATGCGGTTCTTTTATATGACAACAGCGGTGTTTTACGTGGAGAATTGCCTACAAAGAGCGTTGGATATAACACGGAGCAGATTTATGACACTCTTGTATATGCCGTGGATGACAATACCCTTGCCCGCGTAAATGCACTGGGACAGGTAGTGGGTTGTCTGGAAATTCCGCTGCATCATATTTATGGGGAGTTTGCCTATGATGGAGCCGGGGCTGTTTATGTGCTGGCGCAGCCGGTGCAGCGCTCCAGATCGCTGGGCAGCGTCGTTAAGGTTGAGGTGAATTCCGGGGATGTGTCGGATGCATTAAATTTATCGGACATACCTTCTCTGGTGAAGCTGGTAAAGCGGGCAGACAAGAATGGAAAGCTGAAGGGCAGAAATCATATGGCTCTGGATTCCATTCAGGTGACAGGAACCAATCAGATCCTGCTGGGTTCTTCCAAATATTCCACCATCATGAAGATAAGCAATGTCAACAGTCTGATGCCGAAGCTTGATTACATGATGACGGATCAGAAGCTATGGAATATTTCCGGGAAGGGAAAGGTGAAAAAACACCTCCGCAAAAAGCTTTTGACAAAGGCGCTGGCAGAGGGCCAGGCAGAGCCGACACAGGCAACTCCGATCGTCAATTCCATTCTTGATACAGGAAAGACAAGCACACCGGAGCTGTTCCGGTCGCAGTATGGACAAAATGCACTTGTGGTAGAGAAAAGCAATAATCTGGCAGAGGGGCAGTATTATCTGGGCATGCTGAATAACAATGCCGGCAGAGGCGTCTCCGGTCAGAAGAACAATTCCTATTATTATAAATATCTCGTGGATGAGACGGCAGGTACATATGCACTTCTGGAAAAGGAACGGCTGCCGCGAAATGAAAAGGGCGGCAATGTGACACCATACGAGGAAAGCTTCTTATACTGCCGTTCGGGGGACCATGTCTTTGAAGAGATTGACAAAGAGGGCAGACAGATCCGGTCTTTTCGTGTACAGGGGACATTGTACAGAGTTTACAAAAATGACTGGAAAGGATTCTGGTTTTATTGACATATTGACGAAAGAAAACGCTATTTTTGTTGACCATGCAGGGGAAAAGAGGTATACTAAAAGCAGTAGTTTGTATGTTATGCAATGAGCAACTGGCGTATGAAATCACTAAGAAAGAGGAGGAACATTAATATGAAGTTTTTTGTTGACACAGCAAAGATTGAGGACATCAAAAAAGCAAACGATATGGGTGTGATCTGTGGTGTAACTACAAATC
>JBNMJP010000065.1:0-9236 GCA_050873905.1 Jutongia sp.
GGACAACAATCTTTGTTCCAAGTGTCATAGCTTCGATCTGATCATGAGTCACATAAATAAAGGTAGAGGAAGAATCACGATACAGCTTTGAAATCTCTTTTCTCATCTGGGTCCGCAGCTTTGCATCCAGATTGGATAACGGCTCATCCATCAGGAAAAGCTTCGGCGTACGGATCATGGCACGTCCCATCGCCACCCTTTGCTTCTGCCCGCCGGATAACTGACTTGGTTTCTTTTTTAATACCGTTTCCAGTTCCAGGATCTGTGCCACGCGTTTCACTCTCTCCCGGATCTCCTTTTTCGGAACTCCTTTTATCTTTAAACTGTAAGCAATATTATCGTAGACAGACATATGTGGATACAGCGCATAGTTTTGAAATACCATGGCAATATCTCCCTTGGCTGCCATCTTTCCGCTGACCGGTCTCTCGTCAATATAGATGCCGCCGGATGTAATCTCCTCCAGTCCCGCAATCATTCGAAGCACTGTGGATTTTCCACATCCCGAAGGACCCACAAAGATCACAAATTCCTTCTGGTCAATTTCCAGATTAAAATTCTCTACTACAAAATTCTTTCCATCGTACTGCTTGGATACTCGGTCCAGCACTAATTTTGCCATATCACACCATGCCTTTCTTCTTATATACTGCTTGCCGCAGCCACCTTTTTATTTTTACATAAATCCATTTCCCATACCTGATCCAGATCATCCACCGAAGGGATCAAAACATCAGCCATCCCCGCTAACTCCTCACGGCTGCTCACACCAGACAGCACGCCTACCGCCAGTGCACCGCTGTTTCTGGCAAATTCCATATCTGTGGGACTGTCTCCCACCACCATAACCTCCTCCGGCAAAATCCTGTATTTCCGGCAGAACCGGTCACACAGATCACTGGAAGGCTTCGGTCTGACATTCTCTCCGGATGCACCAATATAATCGAAATAATTCCTTATCTTTAAACGGTCCAGGCAAAACTTCGCCGCCCTCTCACTGTCCGCTGTGGCAAGTCCGATCAGACACTTTCTGTCCTTCAGCTTTTTCATTACTTTGGTAAGATCTGCTGTTGGAATGATCTTTGCCTCCGGACGTGTGATCTCCTTGTAATAAAGCTTCGTAAGAACCGCGGCAGCATCCGGATTTTTTATTTCAAAACCTTCCTCCTCCAATGCCTTTACAAGCACCTCTGCCATTTGGGCATATGGCATCCATGCCAATGCCTTTCCCGCATCTACTCCCACTTCCGTGACACCAAGCTCCTCCAGCATTCTTTCATATAAATGATGTTCTGCCGGAACAGACAAAGCCCGTAAAAAGGACGGAAGTACCCGTCTTGTTGCTGCGCCCCACAAGGTATCAAATTTCAAAAGAGTTCCATCCTTATCAAACAATACACCTCGTATCATATGATCCCTCCATTCCCTTCCACCGCCTGCATTCCTCGGGCACAGGCTGCAGACGACAATTTATTTTCATACATTCTTTTCTTCATACTTCTGCCAGCCTTTTACGGCTTCCCCAAAGGTCTTACAGCCGGAATGATGCTCTCCCCGGTACACCGGATTGATATAGGCCAGAAATTTGCCCACCGGATCACGGATCTCCAGCCGGGTCCACTGCCAGTCTCCCTGCCCCCATGGAATTTCCAGATCAATCTCTCCAAGCCGGCTGCCCCTTGTGCTCCACGGAATTTTCTTTTTTCCACTGCCGTTTACCAGAAACAGCTCCGCTCCCTCCGGTAAACCGGTCACTGTACCTTTGCAGTACAAAAGATCCTCTGTCACATTTCCTGCCTCGATCCTGTCTCCCGGCAGATACTGCCTGCCATGATAATAAAATGACACCTCCGCCCTGACATAACGGCAGACGATCACATGACCAGCTGCCACTCCCTGCATTAAATGATCCGGTGATAATCCATTCATATAAACTAAAGTCGCCGGATCTCCGGGAATTGACGGCTCTGTGGCGCCCTCATAACGCTCGCTTTCCAGATTGTGGGAATCACTCCCGCCCAGACCATACACAACATATCCATGCTTCCACAGATAATCCAGGAACGAAACTGCCTCGTCATTCGCCTCCGGTGCATATCCGTACGTGGGATCATTCACAATCTCCATGAGATGAAGATGTTTTAACGGAAGATCGTAATACAGCCATTTCCAGATATGTAAAAACGGATGATTGATACTCCACAGCCAGCCGTTTTTCTCACATTCCCGGATGGTATACTTCAGTTCCTTCCAGATATCCTCCTCTCCGGCCCTTTTCATAATATCCAGCAGATGGGACGGCGCACCGGTGCAGCCAAAAATATTAAAATGTCCCAGACAGGTTGTTATCTCCACGCCCGGCAGGATCATAATATCTGTTTCCGGCCAGCCGGTATGCACCACATTATGCTCTGTTGGCACATAATAATCCATTCCCATTTTCACTGCCTTTTTTATTGCGCAGCGGACGGTTTCCTTTCCGTCTGAGAGACGGGTATGGGTATGAAAATCGCCGCAAAACCATCCCTCCTTCTGCTGAAAGAGACGTTCAAAATCATAATCTCCCCTACACCAGAGATTCTCACCTATAGGTTCCTCGACCGAAATAAATTTATCCGACAGACGGACCACGATATCAAACTCTGCATCCCCCAGATACTGATCGATATACTCGGAAAAACAGCAGATTGCCACTTTCCATGATCCCAGCTCTATTTCCCCCGGAATTCCTCCGAGAGAAGTACTCATGCCGTCAATCCCCAGCTGATATTTCCAATCTCCGTGCCCTGCCTGATGATGAAAACGCAGTCTGCCATGACTGTCAAAGACCAGCAGATAACAAAGTCTTGCTGCCTGCTCCGGCATCTCCAGAGAAAAACTCAGTCTATTCCAAAGGGGAGGCACCGTAAACGATGCCTCCTGATAACAGCTGTCTTTTTTACTGATATGAAAAACTCTCTTTTTCATTTCTACCACCTGTTTATTGTTTATTTGACAGCATCCAGTGCTGCCTGTGCTGTCTTCTGTGCCTCATCCAGTGCCTTCTGTGCGTCAACACCTTCAATCTCCACTTTATCTGCTGCCACCTTCAATGCGTCATAGATCTTGCCGCCGGTTGGATCTGTTGGAAGGATAGAACCATGGGATGCCTGCTGTAACGGTACCAGTGCCTGTGGATTTTTGTCTGTATAATCCTTAAATTCTTTGACATCCTGTGTTGATTTACGTACTGCCACATAACCGGTTGACATAGACCATTTTGCCTGATTCTCCGGTGTGGTAAAGAATTTCATGAACTCATATGCGCCCTGCTTTTCCTCATCGGAAGAGCTGTTGATCATAACAAGCTCCTTTGCCTCGGCAGACGGTGCAGATGCATTGTCTCCAAAGCCCGGCTGTTCCATGGCTGCGACAACGGAGAAATCAAGATCTGCCTGATCTCCGGAAGAACCGGTATAACCACCTGCTTTGTTCTGGAGTACGTCATCAATGGTCGCATACCAATACTCCCATCCCTGTCCGCCGGAATGGATCTTCATGATCTTGTCATCGTGGATCCACTTACGAAAGCTTTCCCATACCTCAACCCACTCTTTGGTATTGATGGTTACCTTGGTCTGGTCATCATTAAAAATGCTTCCGCCGTTACTTAATACAGCGTCTACCATATTATCCTTGCCCCACATTGGCTCCCATCCGGTCATCTTGCCCGATGTGATCTTTTTGGCTGCTGCCTCCAGATCCTGCCAGGTCTTAATATCCTCTGCCTTAATCCCGGCTTTCTTAAATGCCTTTTTATTGTAGTACATTACCTGAGTAGTACCATATGCGGGAATACCGTATGTCTTTCCCTTTTCATCAACGCCCTGATTGTAAAATACCTCCAGATAATCATCCTTCTGGAAATCGGAATCCTTGTCCACCAAAGCTCCCACATCTCCCAGAAGCCCTTTGCTGTTCAAGGTCTGTGCTGCACTGACATTCATCAGGGCAATATCCGGCGCAGTCCCTCCGGCGATACCCGCCTGTACCTTCTGATATGTCTCATCATAATCTGCCTGTGTTACACAACTGATCTTGTATTTACTCTGGGAAGCATTGAAATCATCCACGATCTCCTTCACCACATTGACCGCTGTCTTTCCACCGGAATACCAGAAATCCAGATCAATCGTCTTGCCGCTGTCAGCCTCCTTACTGCTGTCTCCGGAAGTTTGCGAAGACGTATTTCCCTTCGCACTGTCACCGCAGCCGGACAATGCCGTCACTGCCATTCCCATTACAAGTACCATACTGAGTAATCTCTTTCTCATGTTTCCTCCATTCTGTCCTGTTTTTCGGACATCTCTCTTCTCTTTTTTGTTCTGTTTTTTATGATAAAACTGCCCTGCAGTCTATCAGCCCTTTATCCCGGTATCGCCACCGATACCGTTGATAAACCATTTCTGGGTAAAAGCAAATAATATCAACAGTGGAACAACGATCACGGCACTTGCCGCCATCACCTTCGGCCACTCGGTGCCGTATGCACCACCCTCTATAAAAAAGCTCCGCAGCCCCTGGGATACCATGCTTAATTCCTTATTGTTGGTTACCAGGGAAGGCCACATGTAACTGTTATACATTGTGATAAAGCTGATCAGGCCAAAAGTGATATAGGCTGATTTGGTCATAGGCGTTACGATACGCCACAGCACCTTCCAGTGACCGGCTCCGTCGATCCTTGCTGCCTCGATCAGTCCCTGAGGCACCTGCATAAAAGCGGTTCTCAGAAGAAATATTCCAAAAATATTTACGGCATCCGATATGATCAGTCCGGTATAGCTGTCCAAAAGTCCCATATGCGCCAATATGATGTAAGACGGAATATACGTTGCCGCCGTCGGAAGCATATATGTCCCCATGACGATTGCAAATAAAAGCTTTCTACCGCGGAACTTCATAAATACCATTGCGTATGTAAGCATCGCACTGGATATCAGTTGGAATGCCACGACGATCAGGCTGATCAATAAACTGTTTCCAATATAACGAAGCATTGGCGAATGAAGTAAAACCTCTGAAAAATTCTGCCACTGTGCATGCACCGGTAACAGCTGATCTACATTCATGACTTCCGCCTTTGTCTTTAATGCACTGAGTATCATCCACACAAAGGGAAATACCGTAAATACACTTGCTGTCGTTAAAAGAAAAATCTTTCCCACTGTCTTTGCCGCCCCGATCCGGTGCAGCTTCTGCTGTGCCGCGTCCATTTCATTCCGCAGCTTTTCACGGTTTAACTGCTCTTCGCGCAGCGGTACTGTATTTTCCTGTTCTTCTATATTTTCTACTATCTGACTTTGCATAATAATCCTGCATTCCTTTCCTATGTTGCAGCTCTGTTTTCCACTAACATTTTAGTAATGCACCCACTTTTTCGATGCCAGGAACTGCACTCCCGACAGAATCAGTGTGATCACCACCAATACCATTGCAACCGCCGTTGCCTGTCCCATATCGTACTCCTCAAATCCAAGCTGATAGTACATATATAACAGCGTTCTGGTGCTGCCGGATGGTCCTCCCTGTGTTAAGATCTGAATCTGATCGTATGCCTGCAGCGAATTAACCATGGTTACGATCAACAGGAAAAATGTCGTTGGCGAAATACAGGGCAATGTCACATCCCGAAATCTCTGCCAGGCATTGGCACCATCCAGACTATTTGCCTCATAAAGCTCTGCCGGAACCTTTTCCAATGCAGATAAATAAAAGATCATGGCATAACCAAGACTTTTCCATACCGTCACGATAATGACCGACAACAATGCCGTATTGGAGCTGTTGATCCATTGAAGTGCCGGCAGATGAAAAAATTTCAGCACTTCATTAGCAAGGCCCGTATCCGGGTTATAGATCCATGTCCATACAATGGATACCGCTACTGTCGGAGTGATCCATGGAGAAAACAAAATAAATTTGAATAATCCGCTGCCCCGGAATGCTTTCTGCAGTAAAAGAGCTAAAAACAATCCTCCTGCCAGCGTCGGGATCAATGTTCCGGCACTAAATAACAGCGTATTCCATAATGCTTCATAAAATCTTGGATCTTGAAATAACTTTTTGAAATTCTCGAAAAAAACGAAATGATAAGATGGGGACATATAATCCCAGTCTGTAAAACTGATAAATAAAGAACGACATATCGGGTAGATCCAAAACACCGCCAGCGGAATTAACGCCGGCAGGATAAATCCAAGGATTCCACCCGCCCGTATGACGTTGGACAATTTTTTCATTGAAATCTGCATTCCTTTCTATGATACGTTATCTCCACACCCTTTTATGATTTACTGCTCTTTCTGACAGCCTAACAGTGCAGCCATACCGATCACAGCTCCCGGCAGCAGAGCAAAAACTGCCCCGGCAGCTCCCACGGTATTCTGATAATCATGGCTCCCTGTTCCCAGGCAGAAAAGGAGACCAAACACACATCCCGCTGCCAGCCAGCGTACCGTATGCATCAGAATCCATACACCTCCCACTGTCTTTGTCTGCCAATCTGTATGATCTAACATCCATTCATATGCTTTCATCATATCCTCCATTCCGCAGACGCATCGCGTCGAAGGAACCGCGAGCAAAATATCAAATTTTGCTCTGCGAATAAGGCTAATTTGTGACGCCTGCGGCACAAATAGCCGTGTGATAAAATACTGCATCAGCAGTATTTTTCACACTGGTTCCTCCTTTTCCTTACCAAAAAACGTTACTGTGCCTGATCCTCTGGGATCAATTTGCCATGTACATGCTCCCCAGTCAGGGAAAAGATGACCCATTCCGAAATATTTGTAGCATGGTCTCCGATCCGCTCAAAATATTTGGCGATCATCAAAAGATCAGAAGCCTGTTCTCCACAATCCGGATCCTCATGGATCAGCTGTACCAGCTCCGTCTGCACCTGCCGGAACAGATCATCCACCACATCATCCTTCTCGATCACGGCTGCCGCCTGAAGCTGATTACGGTTTACAAAGGCATCGACACTGCCCACCAGCATAACGGAAGTTTCCTTTGCCATGCTCTGAATATGATCCAGATGCTTGATATACGGCTGATTTTTTTTCAAAAGCGTCACAATGATCTCGGAAATATCTGCGGCATGATCTCCGATCCGCTCCATATCCGTGATCATTTTAAGTGCGGAGGAAATCTGACGGAGATCCCTTGCCACCGGCTGCTGTTGCAGCAGAAGCTTCAGACAGAGACTCTCAATGTCTCTTTCCTGGCGGTTGATCTGCTCATCAGAATCAATGACATATTTTGCCAGATCAATATCCTGTGTTACCAGAGCCTTAATGGTATGCTCAATCGCCTTTTCGATCATGCTTCCCATCTCGATCAGCTCATCATTTAATTTATTTAACTGTTTATCAAAATGTGTTCTCATTTCTCTGCCACCTCTTTTTTGAACTGCTTTATTAACAATAACCTGCTGTTAAAATCTCTATGGCATATCCGCCACAGGATCCATCATCCGAAACGTCCTGTGATATAATCCTCTGTACGCTTATCCTCCGGCATGGAAAACAGCTTCTCGGTATCGTTGTATTCCACCATCTCACCCAGCAGGAAAAATGCGGTCTTGCTGGAGATACGGGTTGCCTGCTGCATATTGTGGGTTACCATGATAATGGTGTATTCCTTCTGCAGCTCCAGTGCCAGCTCCTCAATATGAGCGGTAGAGATCGGATCCAGTGCCGATGTCGGCTCATCCATCAGGATCACCTCCGGCTCCACTGCCAAAGCTCTCGCAATACAGAGACGCTGCTGCTGTCCACCGGACAGACCAAGTGCCGACTTTTTGAGACGATCCTTTAATTCATCCCAGATAGCCGCCTGACGCAGAGACTTCTCCACAATGGCATCCAGCTTCTGTCTGGAATGGATACCGTGGGTTCTCGGTCCATAGGCAATATTGTCATAAATGCTCATTGGAAACGGATTTGGGTTCTGAAATACCATTCCCACTCTCTTTCGGAGATGATTCACATCGATATCTCCGTAAATATTCTCATCACCCAGCATAACCGTTCCTTCAATCCGGCAGCCCTCCACCAGGTCATTCATCCGGTTTAAAGATTTCAAAAAGGTACTCTTCCCACAGCCGGATGGTCCGATAAATGCAGTAATACGGTTCTGTGGAATATCAATATTAATATCCTTCAATGCATGAAAACTGCCATAATGAAGATTTAATTTCTCAACATGAAACTTGGTTGCCGCAGATACCGGATGCTCCGATGCCTCTACTACAACATTTGAATATACTGTATCCATAACTTTTCCTCTTTTCTAAACAAATCTGCTTTTTTATTTATATCAAAACTGCTTGTGCAGAAAATATGCTGTCTGTCCCAGTCATCAAACCTTTGATTTCAGCTTGTTTGCCAAAATGTTGGAGATAAAATTGATCACGATCACAAAGACCAATAATACAACTGCTGTGGCAAATGCCTGATCCGTATGAAGACCTTCCTTTGATAAGTTATACATATGTACGGAAAGAGTTCTTACAGAGGATCCGAAAAATCCCTTGATTCCTGCATTTACCTTAGGAACTGCCGCCACCGTACCTGCCGTAAAGATCAGTGCGGCTGTCTCTCCCACGATACGTCCGATGGAGAGGATCACACCGGAAAGAATTCCAGGTACCGCCGATGGAAGCACCGCCCGGAATACTGTCCGGAGCTTTCCGGCTCCCAGTCCAAAGCTTCCTTCCCGGTAGCTTCTCGGCACCGCCAGAAGTGCCTCCTCACTGGTTCTCATAATCGTTGGCAATACCATGATCGCCACAGTCAGCGCACCGGATATCAATGAATATCCCATATGAAGTGCTGTACAGAAAAACAACATTCCGAACAATCCATATACGATTGACGGGATACCTGACAACGTCTCTGCCGTCACCCGGACAAGTCCTACGATTTTATTTCCCTTCTTGGCATATTCCACCATATAGATCGCTGCGAAGATTCCAAGCGGTCCTGCCACCACAATGGCAAGGAGTGTCAACAGCAATGTGTTGATCAGTGCCGGCAGCATAGACACATTGTCTGAATTATACGTCCAGGCAAACCGCTCCGGTGTCAGATGAGGCACTCCCTTTACCAGAATGTAAACTATCAGCGATCCCAGTGCCAGTACCGTGATCACCGCCGACAGGATTGTCAGCAGAAGCACCACCAGAGAAC